>JAZQPN010000001.1:0-6959 GCA_045628585.1 Bacteroidales bacterium
TTTTTCCACCCTCCAAAAACGCCATTTTTCTCCATCCATTTCATCCAATTATCCAAATCGGATACAGTTTCTGTATCTACATTGGATAGCAGTAAACTATTGACAATTAAATGTTTATGTGTAGTTTTGCAGCGAAATGAAAAATAAGTTTTAATGGCAGAAACAAAACAACAATATATCCGTCCCGAATGGAATTGTGGCAGATACGACAGCAACAAGCACGTTGCCCTGATGTATAACCTTTTGGCGGGCTATAGTTATTTTTTTGAATCCTATTCCGCCGATGTCATCGGGCAGGTGCTTTCCGTCGGAAGAAACGAAGAACTCCGTATCGAAAAAGTAGCCGAAGCCACAGGCATTGCCCAAGAATCCATCGAGCCTTTTTTCGACACCTTAATAAATGTAGGGCTGCTGACTAACGCCATTCCTTCGGAAGAAGGCATAAAGACGTACAGGGCACAGCTTGCCGAAATGCGATGCAACGAAACCATGACGGCAGAAAAAACCACAAAGGAGAAACTGCCTGTTGAGGTTTCAACCGCTGAGCAAAGTTATTTTGATGCCGTTGACGATGGACGGACGGTAACATCCGTAATGTTTGAATTGACCTACAACTGTAGCGAAAAGTGCATACATTGCTATAACCCTGGCGCCACGCGCAACGATAGCGAGACAAGCCATCGTGGTGACCGCGAAGAATTGTGTCTGGAAGATTACAAGCGCATCATCGACGACCTTTACAATCACGGACTTGTGAAAGTCTGTCTTTCGGGCGGCGACCCATTCTCCAAACCGATTGCCTGGGAAATCATTGATTATCTGTATGAAAAAGAAATCGCCTTTGATGTCTTCACCAACGGGCAGCGCATTGTGGACAAAGTGGAACGTTTGGCCAACTTTTTTCCGCGCTTGGTGGGCGTGAGCATCTATAGCGGTGTGGCTGAAGACCACGATACCATCACTCGTGTAAAAGGTTCTTGGGAACGCTCGATGAAAGTGGTGGAACAACTTTCCGAATTGGCCGTTCCGATGAATCTGAAATGTTGCATTATGCAGCCGAATCTGCATAGTTATTATTTGGTGGCTGATATTGCCAAGCAATACGGAGCCGTACCACAATTTGAAATCAATATCAACGATTCCATTGAAGGCGATCGATGTTCAAGACAGCTGAGATTGACAGAAGAACAATTCCAAGTGGTGCTTCGTGACGATAACATCCCTTATTATGTTGGGTCAGAAGCTCCTGATTTTGGCGGTCAGCAAAGACCAATGGATGTAAATGGTTGTGTAGCGGGTGGTACTACCTTTTGCATTACTCCTGAAGGAAATTTCCAACCTTGTTGTGCTTTTCCCATGCCTTTTGGCAATCTGAAAAAACAATCGGTGGAAGAAATACTGACGAATAACCTCGTGCTAATAGAATGGCGTTCAACCACTTTGAAACAATATGAGGATTGTGGCAAACATGATTATTGTGCATATTGTAATCTATGCGCCGGAAACAATTATGTGGAACACGGCGATTACCGCAAAGCTTCGGAGAACAACTGCACGATGGCTAAAATCCGTTGCAATATGGCAAATCGTATGATGCAAGGATTTGATTCTTTTCAAGGACAAGATTTTGTAACCGCGCTGAAAGCCTTACCGAAGACTAATGTGAACTTGAGGCGCATGTATGATACAAAAGGGATAAATGGTGTCTCCCGCAGTACACCTGTAACCGACTAAATCTTACGACAATGAAAGTAGAATTAGTTATCAGCAAGGCTTCAAACGTGGTAAATCCTGGCAATTGCACTAGTTGGACCGAGCCCCATTGCGGTATCATGTACAGGATGAGTTAAAATGAATTTATCAGGGGAGTGCCTTTACCCGTGCTCCCTTTTTTTAAACAACTAATGTTTAACAATCAAACAATAGAAAAATGGAAATGATATTTGAATTAGGTCCTATATATAGAGTAACTTATGAGGATGGAAAAACTCTCTACTTTAAACTAATCGGAGGCAAAGATTTGACTTATGAGATTACAGATGAAAATAACAAGGTGGAGATAGCCAAAGGAAGCCAATGGATAAATGGGTTTATTAAAATTGAGAAGTTTTGAATCAGTAATAATTAATCATATTGTAAAAATGCCAAATAAAGAATTTCAAGAATTAAAAAGACAGTGGTCTTGTCTCAAAAAAGACGAAGCAGATATCATCGGTAAGATGCGCGAAAACCTGTTGAGAAGAAATAACATGCAAGAAGAATACGCTTTAAAATATACCGAGCAAGGCATTACTTATAACATTAATTCTGCAAGTGTAGAAGAGTTGTTCTCAATTGATGGCGATATGTGCCCACAAGGAAAATAATGCTAATGGTACCCGTTTTATCCAGAACAATAGACTATACCATTCTTGCATGGAGTGAAAATGCTATCCCTTTTCCTTATCTCCGCTCTGAGTACGGCGACAAGACTATGTGGCAAGTCAGTCCTATTCATGGCCGCAGTTATATAGTAGGTAGGCATGAGAATGGTCGTTATATCGAGAGCAAAGGCAACGGCCTGGGATACACTCAGTACAATTTCGTCTATACTCCCGAAATGCCATCGGATGTCTGGGGCTTGCTGCTTAAGGAGGATGCCTTGCGCGATTTCCATTGCGGACAGGAAGTGCAAGCCTTGGGCATCAAGACCAACCAGATGGAATGTGTGTTGGAATTGGACTATCCCATCCATATCGCCAAAACCAATGTGGACAGAAAACCCGTTCTGCTGCAATACAATGTGGAATGTCCCTACCGTATCAGCGACGCGCCGTTTATGACACGGCATCAGATAACCGATGAGGTCAACAAATGGGAGAAGATGAACGACAAGGGCTTTGACAAGGATTATCTCATTGCCGCCAATGTGCTCATTCGCAACCTGCGCATCATGCACGACCACGAAGTGCTTCATAACGCTATCCATGAGCAGAATTACACTTGGGCGTTGGAACTGCTTGACTTCGAGCTTTGCCGCACACAAAACCATCCATACAACAAAGCCGACTATGAGCGGCATGTCTGCAACCTATATGATAGGGAAGTGATACAGACTTATCAGATTATCATCTACATTGCTGGATGCCTCAATGAGCGTGTCAATTTCGAACAACTTGACAACTTGTTCCTTGATTATGGTTTTGACTTAAATAAATTCAAATTGTAAAACTATGGTCTATATCCCCTGCCAATGTTGTGGAAAAGAATTCCCAACAACAAACAAATGGTATGTTTGCGACAAATGCGGTTATCGCGTCTGTCCATTTTGCCTGCCTAAGCACAAAGGAAAATATAGTAGTGGCGGCTTCAAGTGCAGCCAGTGCGCCTTTGGATATATGAAAGAATGTAAATAACTGTAATAATAAACAAAATATGGAAAACAAAAATAATACGATAAAAGTCCGTTGTGATTATGATGATGATGTCAATTATAGTTGGATGTATGCTATTTTGTCAAAAAATAAGGGTGCTTTTATCCATAATGCAATCGAGAGCAAATACAATATCTTAGAAGACCAAACTAGTGATAATTTGCCTAAGGCAGTACTTTGTTTAAGTCATCTTGGGAGTAATTCTCTTATCCTCAATAAGAATGTTGAATATTCTAAGATAATAAATAATTCTGTCCATATAAGAGTACTGATGGATTTAAGTTCATTTAGAATGTACAAAGGAAAAGAAGTTGGGAATGATACGCAGCTTCTGTTTTGCCTAAGAATAGGCTCTAATTACGAAAATATCCTTAATAAACCGACAAAATCCATTGTATTCTTGGTAGATGGAGAAAGATTGGAAATAGAAACTTTACAAGATACAATTGATATTGATAAATTCCAATATGATTTTAAAGAAATATATGGTGATGAACCTTATTTTTTATATGATAAGCTTTACTTAAGAAAAATACTTTTTGAGCTTAACCCTAATGATATAAAACGCTTTGCTGAAGCCAAAAATGTGCAGGTTTGTATTGACTCAACCAAAACGTATGATGTAAATGGTGGCGTGTTCAAAGTTGATTTAAATGGTGAGATGTTTAAAGCAGGTTCCTCTGAGCATACAAATAATTACCGAAACTATCAGATTGAAGGCTTTCAAGGTTTAATGAAGCGTGCCTACCATTACTTTGTGGACGAATCTTATTTTGGGGATTATTGTTCATCTTATGACGCAATAATGCAAAAACGGATAGAAGAATACGAGCCTATCATAATCAGTTATAGAGAAAAAACTCGGCAAGAACAAGCAGAGGAAAAAAAAGCAAAGGAAGAAATGTTACTCAAAGAAATTAGGAAAACTAAAATCATAATATGGGTATCTGCTGCATTGTTAATACTAGGGTTAATACTAAAAAGTGTCCTTGATTTTTGGTGGTTTGGCGTGCCGGCACTTGTAGGACTTGTATGGGGCATCACTAGAAAGCTTAGTGGAGAGCCTATATCTCTTTGGGAAATGTTTAAGTACATTTTTGATATCTTAGCATCTTTGAACGGAGGCGATGGAGAACAAAATGAAAAATAAAACGATATTCAAAAATTAAGGCAACAATATTCTATTATACCCAACATCACTTAACTCGTTGGTTTCAAGCACTTGTCTGTTACCACGAGTCATAAAAGTATATTATTTTTATTCATAATAGTCCACATTTATCAGAAAATATCTATTTTTGAAGCCAATTTAAAATATAAAAGGCACAAAAAGAAGATAGAGTAACATAATCTGATATAAACAGGGCTTTTGCTCTTGTTCCTAAAGTAGTAAATCTGGAAAATTTATGTCAAACAGGAATGGAGAGCGAAGGTTCATGCTTTTTAGCGTGAATCTTTCGTTTTTTATGGTTTGACAAGGCATTCCAGAGCCAACTACTTTCATAGAGGCGATAAGCGTTCACGCTATTTCTATGCCAAGGCGCAAGGGCGGAAGCCGAACCACAGGGCGGCATGGCTTACACAAAAGGCGACATACACATTGGCAACATCATCCACGAGCAGCTGAGGAAAGACCGGCGCAGCGTGGGCTGGCTGGCGCGCGAAATTCCCTGCACGCGCAACCACCTCTACAAGGTGTTTCGCCGCCCTTCCTTAGATACCGATTTGCTCCTGCGCATCTCGCAAGTCATGAATTTCAATTTCTTCCAGTATTATGCGGCAGAGGTGAAGAAGGGAGAAGTGGAGAGAATGGGAGAAGGTTAAACGGGAAGCGTTGGGAAGCGGTTTTTACCTCAATCAAAAACCGTGACACAGCCCTTGTCAAAACGCCAGTAGTTTTTGCAATAGGAACGTTTTTCGTTGACATTCTGGAACTTTTCCGGCGACATCTCATATTCCCTCTTCAGTCTTCGGTAAGGAATCATGGCAATGTTGATGAAATTCACAATGCCCGTGTCAATATATGGAGCTATTGTGTCGGGCACCGGCATCAAGTCTTTTTTCGCATGGGCAAGTTCAAATGCCCGTTTTGCGCCTTTTTCCATATAAGCGTCCATTTCAGGCGTGTAATCCAAATGTTTGTCGAAAAAGCTTGTATATAGATAGTCGAACCAAGGTTCAATCGTGTCCAAAACAAGATCGAAATAGTCTTCTGCTGTAAAAGGTAAATATATAGTCACCGTACGCAATGCGATTTCTCCATTTTCCATCGTGTCGCAAACACGCTGCTGCACGCTGTGTTCATATTTGTGACTGTCATCGAAACCTTTTGAACCGCTGCCAGACGTTCCCAAGCCATTATTAAATGGATTTTCCCGATAACCGTAATCCTGCCGAATCTGGGGAGCAGGATTTTCAGCAGCAGCAATTTGCTCCTGATTTTCCTCCATCACAAAATTCCGAACCGTATCTTCCGCAATCACAGCAACACTGTCATTTGCTATTTCGGTTGTTTCCACCATTTCTGGTAACTCAACAGCTTCATTTTGTTTCGGCTTACGCAAAAACAACAAGACGGAAATGACCAGAATCGCAAGCAAAGCCACGACAAAAAACGGGGCTTTCCGTTTGGTCTGCAAAGCGGTTTTCAATTCCTCAACGCTCTGAAAGCGCTCTTTGGAATTTTCTTTCAGGCAGCATCGCACAACGGCATCTTTCGCCAGATGAAACTGCTGCATGACTTTGCCCAAGGCATAGATGTCGGTGGCCGGGACGATGCAATCCGTGCGGTTTTCCAGCTGTTCGGGTGCGCAGTAATCGCGGCTGAAACCTGCATCATACAAGTAACTCTCCGACCAGGCGAACCCCAAATCAATCAATTTCACATGATAGCCTTTGTTGGTGATGAGAATGTTGCTGGGTTTCAAATCCAAATGCAGCATCTGCTTGTCGTGCAGATAGGCCAGGGCACTCAGCAATTCGTCAAGCAGACGCTCACGGTTTTCCTTTTTGCTGAAGAAACCGGGGTGCTTTGCGGCAAACTGCTCCAGATTGTCGCCATCCACAAAATCCATGCGGATGAAAGGGCCGCGCTCATCGTCGCCGTATGCAAAATAGCGCACGATGTTGGGATGCTCCATATCAATGCCCAATTCAAATTCCTTGCGGAACAACGCCATGTATTCCGGCGAATGGCACTTGTCGGGCTTCGGCCTCTTTATGCAATAGGCACGGTTGCCGACAATGAGTTTGTAGCAGTCAGAAGTACCGCCGCTATCGAAGAGCACTTCTCCCGCATCGTGCGAGACCTTGCTAGTATATTCGGAATCTTCTGTCATTTTTTTGTTGCTTTTGGCTTTTGGCGGTTAGCTAAAGGCTAATGGCTATAAGCTAAAGGCTTTCTGCGCCAACTGCCAATAGCCTACTCTCTTATTTTTAACATTCTCAATCCATTACGTTTTCCTGCCACATAGCATTGCTCATTGCCATCGGCATCGCAAACGGTCTTGCCGTCACGGACAATATGGCTGACATCCAAAGGATGTT
>JAZQPN010000002.1:0-2332 GCA_045628585.1 Bacteroidales bacterium
GTCGGGATGACAAGATTCGAACTTGCGGCCTCTTCGTCCCGAACGAAGCGCGCTACCGGGCTGCGCTACATCCCGAACCCGTTTGCGGCTGCAAAAGTACAATTTTTTTTGATAAGGCAAGAAAAAAGTGTCGTTAAAACGAAATCACACCTAAATGTTCGAGCAAAATCTTCAAGCCGATGAGGATGAGAATGATTCCGCCGGCAATGGAAGCGCCTTTTTCGTAACGTGAACCGAAGACATTGCCGATTTTGACTCCCAACACGCCAAAGCCGAATGTGGTTAGCCCAATGACAATGGCAGGCCACCAAATGTTGACTTGAAGACAAGCGAAAGAAATTCCTACAGCCAAGGCATCGATGCTGGTGGCGATGGCCAAAAGCAGCATGGTCTTGAAGTCGAGCGAACCATTGTCTTTCTCTTCATCTTTGCCCCAAATGGCTTCGCGTATCATGTTGGCTCCGATGAGAAACAGCAGGCCAAAGGCAATCCAGTGATCGACACTCTCGATGAGCGCCTGAAACGATATGCCAAGATAGTAGCCGATGATAGGCATCAAGGCTTGGAAACCACCAAACCATAAGCCGCATTTGACCGCCATGCGCCATGAAAACTTTTTGGTAGTCAAACCTTTACAGATTGAAACCGAGAAAGCATCCATTGAAAGCGCGATGCCGATAAGAAGTATTTCGATGAAAGTCATTTGCTATTCGGATTATGGCTGCAAAAATAGCATATTGTCTCTGAATCGGGGAAAGATGATTCAAAAATAACTTTCATAGAAATATTCTTCCTTGATTAAAGAAGGAGCCATTTCCGCGTGTTTACGCCCCAAAATCGGCGATTTCTTACAAATCAGTCAGTCAGACCAAACCGATACGAATAGCGGAAGAAAAGGTGAGCGTAGAACTCTTTAAAGTCTTTGCTTTCAAGTCTGCCTTGATAGGAAATGAAGCAAAGGCCGGTGCTGAAGTCGGAATGGCCGACCGAAACGCCTACGGCAGCAGTACTGTAAAGGCCTTTCGTCTGGGCTTCGCCCCTAAGGGGTGCTGCTGTGAGGAAAGAGTCGTGAACCCGTAGCGTATTCAAGGCAAAGGCATAGCCTCCCCTGAAATCAACAAAAGGCCTGACCTCGTCATTGCCGAATGTCGCCCTAAAATCGGCATACACAGGAAGCGAACAGAACCTTTGCTTATCTTCATCGCGTTTTGTGCCTAAGATTTCATTACAAGCCGTGGCATTTACATCGACGCCAATACCGACGCTGAACATCTTGTTAATACGGTATTCGGCCATAAGACCGGCATTCATGTTGAGAGGAATGGAAAATTCGGCTAATACAAACAATGGTGTTAGTATGCCAAATTGACCGGAAGCCAGAAGATTAAATCTTCCGTTCAATGCGCCTTCGGTATCGTATTCTTCCGCCTGTTCCTTCACATGCTTGTCGCTCAGCTTGAAATTGTAGGCATAATGGACGACCCATCCACCATCAGCACCATAGCGTTCATGTTCACCATGTTGGTAATAGTCGTATGCTATGAAGCCAAGGCTAATGTCGGAACGTGCAACCGAAACGCCCAACAGAATCGAACCATAATTGATGCCGAAATTCGAATATGCACCATCCTTATATCCTGGAAATCCGAAGTTTATGCCGCGCCGCATTTCGATAAAAGGTGTCACTTTTCTCTTGATGAAAGCATATTTCAAATCGGCATACAATGGGACTGAAAAATGAGTCAGTCGGTCATTGCCAAGATGATTGGTGTAAATCAGGCCTGTTCCTAAACCTAAACTCAATTTCGGTGTCAGTTTGTAATAAGGCTGCACCGAAATACCATAAGTTTGTACTGGTTTTATGGCTGCCGAACCAGCAACCTGCATCCCGATTTCACCTTTAAGATTCTGGTTTTCCTGTGCATTCAATGAGAATGCCATTGCCATAAGGCATATTGAAAACAATAATTTTTTCATGATTATCGGATTTTTAATTTGTTAATATTCAATTGGTTTTTCCCATGTAGAGACGTTGCGTGCAACGTCTCCACACGGATTTCCAAAGAATCATTTCCGAACCACAAATTTCACCATCCGCTGTCCAATGCAGATGAAATACATACCGTCGTCCAATCCTGAAACATCAATGGTCTGGTTGTCGGCAATGTTGCCTGTCATGACGGTTTGCCCAAGCATGTTGCTGATGCTGAATGTGCTGGCATCACCTTGGCTTTCAATGTATAAGGTTCCATTAGTTGGGTTTGGATAGAGGGTGAATCCTGCATTCGGCGTTTCATCCAGGCCGAAATGCATTTCTTCATAGACCGCATCG
>JAZQPN010000003.1:0-6428 GCA_045628585.1 Bacteroidales bacterium
TTTCTACCGTTTCCGCGCTAAAGACGTGCCTTCCACCGAAGATGGCATAAACCACACAACAGCAATACGTTCCATGCAAATCCGTGGCGAGGTGTTCCAACGCATTGTCAACCGGATGTGGGGCATGAACTGGGATTTGGGTGTCTACGGTTCCTTGGCGGCAACGCGCAAAGTAAAGGACATCATGACCAACACGCCTGACGAATGGCCATACAACGACCGCGTCGTGACGAAATACACAGGCTACAAAGACATGAACTGGTATCAATATGGCGTCACGACACGCATCAGCAAATCATTCAGCAGCGGCATCGGCCTTTCCGTTTACGGGAACTACCGTTTGTCGGACATCTTTAATGTTCCAACCCCCGAACCTTCTCCATGGAGCGTCGGTCTGGAATTGGAAATCGGATTATAAATGACAAACATGGACAGACAATTTGAAGACACACTGCACCGATTCCTTAGCGAAAAGGAATTCATGGAAGTGGAAAAAGCTGCAGGCCAACTCAAGGACAATGATGATGTCAGAATACTATTTTCACATGACAAGGCCATTTTCGTCGCCCATCTGAACCTGGAAAGCATTATCAGCAAATTGATGTCAATAAAGCTGCCTAATGACACGACGATTTGCTTTTATTCCATTTTCCCATCAGTTGCAGATGATTTGATTGTCACTATCTTATCAGTAAAACCAAATAGGAATCAGGCACTTGACAAACCAATCCCCCATTCCCTTGATTTTGCTCACGAGACTCAATCCGTTATCGTTGACGATCTGGATGCCGAACGCAAGAAGATACACCTGCAATGTTCCAATGTCTCGCACTACACGTTTTTCCCTAATTTCCTGGAAATCGTTAGCAAGAACGATTTGAAAATTTGCGAGATACACATTGCCCAAGCACTCGCCATCGAATCAAGGAAAAACAAGTCGTTTTTCGACGTCACCACGTTACTTGGCCGACCTATTGACGATGAAAGATTTACTTCCATAGCCGACGACTTTCGCCGCTACATACAGACCCGCATCAAGGCCATGAGCATCTTCGACTTGGTCGGTCCCGCCATGGTTGGGCCATCGAGTTCGCACACTGCCGGAGCCAGCAGAATCGGACTTTTGTCGCGCCACATCATCGAAGCCGTGATTGAGAGCGGCGAGCTGGTCAAATCAATAGAAGTCAAGCTGATTGCCTCGTTCCGCGACACAGGCGTGGCGCACAAAACCCCGCATGCCATCGGCGGCGGGCTTTCGGGCTTTGCCACCGACGATGCCGAACTTTTAACTCACGGTGACCCAGCCTTCCTGAAGCAAAACGGTTTCGACATAAAAGGGTGCAAGATAGCATTTTGCGGTTACACAAGGGGCAGCGACGAAGAGGAAAAGAAATATGCCCAACAGCAAGGTCACAACATTGCCGAAATCATTTTCACGAGCGACAAGGCGACGCACTGCATCACAGGCTTCTCCATCGGTGGCGGCAACATAGAAATCCGCTATTTCGATGGCTTGCTCAACGCACCACTCAATGGCAAAAACGACATGCGCCTCGTTGACGGTGCCATCGTCACCTGCAACGAAAGCAACGCCTCCTACCCTACCATCGCCAAGATTTTCAATGATGAGGCCGTGGCCAATCCGCCACAGATGCCTTTCAACTCGTTTGAGGAAATGCTGCGTTACGCCAAAGGGCGCAACCTGATTGACATCATTGTCGAGACCGAAACCATGCTGCAAAACACCGACAGGCAGAAGATTTACGGCAAGATGTCATCCTACTGGAACATCATGAAAAGTGCCGTCAACAAAGGGCTGCAAAGCAAGGAACTTTCCCTATTTAAACTCAGCGGGAAAAACGCCTCGATGCTTGATGATTACCTCGGCAAAAACGCCTTGTTCGACAACCTTTTCGGACGCGCCATTGCCTACGCCGTGGCCGTCAACGAAATCAACGCCAAGTCGGGGCTGATTGTGGCTTGCCCGACAGCGGGTTCATGCGGCATTCTGCCTGGTGTGCTGAAGGCTTACGACGAATTGCGGCATCCTTCCGAAGAACGCCTTTGCGAAGCCCTGATGGTGGCCGGATTCTTCGGCATGATTTTGTTCGACGATGTCTCCACCGCCGGTGCCGACTACGGCTGTCAGGCCGAAGTGGGTGCCGCATCAGCCATGGCAGCGGCTGCACTCACCTATCTGGAAGGCGGCAGCAACGAGCAGATGGTTGAGGCTTTCACCATTGCCATCAAGAACGTTTTGGGCCTGATTTGCGACCCTGTGGCGGGTTTGGTCGAAGTGCCATGCGTGAAGCGCAACGGCATGTATGCCACCCAATCCATCAGTGCGGCAATGATGGCTCTGAGTGGTGTCAAGTCGTTCATCTCGCCCGACGAGGTGATGCTCACCATGAGGGAAGTCGGCCAACGCCTCAACGTGGATTACAAGGAGACCAGCCGCGCCGGTCTCGCCAGAACCCGCGATGGAAAAGTGGTTGAAGATGCCTTCGCCGGCGAGATTAAGAAATTCTTCGGATAATCATTGTTTCACCACGCGCAAAGCCTTTTTACGGCCTTCAGCAGTAGTGACGACAACGAAATACACACCCGTTGCCTGTTTTGAGAAATCAAGGCAGGCATTTTCGTTTTCCGCTTTCACAGTGTTGATTTTCCGGCCTTGCACATCGTAAACCGCCACACTATTCAAGCCTTGACACAAAACATGCAATTGATCGACAACAGGATTCGGATAAATTTCAAAATCCTCATTCTCAACTTCTTCTACTGAATAAGGGTCGTCAATAATGTTAGTGAAATATTTCCACGCAGGATCCTCTTCATAAAGCTGCTTTGTTCCGAATGGCACATATACGGGGATGCTTTTATCAACATCAACAAAAACCGAACTTGGGCTGTAGGGCGGTGTAACAGCATCTATTTTAATGAATGTCAATCCCGAACAAGCCACAAAAGCCATATCGCCGATGCTAGTCAAAGTGCCCGGCAGCTCCAATCCCGTCAACTCTTGGCATACCCCAAACGCATCAATTCCGATTTCCGTCACCCCTTCGGGCAAAGAAAGCGTTCCCTGGAACCGGCAGCCATAGAAACACGATTTTGGAATTTCCGTCATCTGCGCCGGCCAGTCAAGACTTGAGAAACCACATCCGGTGAATGCGCCCTGGCCTATTGAAGCCACCGACTGCGGGATGACAAGCGGTCCCGTCATGTTGGAATTGTAGGCGAATGCCTCGCTGCCAATGCTCTCCAACGATTCTGGAAGCGATAAGCTTGTAAGATACATGTAATAAAACGCACGACTACCAATAGAGAGAACCGTATTGGGAATTACCAATGCGCCAGTTTCTTCTCCATAATAATCATCGAATGCGCCATCGGCAATCGAAACCACCTCGTAAAGTCGGAATGTGTTAGTGGTATCGGCGGCCATTTCAGGAATAATCAGGTCGACGCTCTGCATCGCCGGATCTCCAAATACAAGTTCCGCTTGCGGCGGATTGGATGATAGGATTTTGTAGTAAAGCGTTTGCCCTGAGCTGCACTTCGAGGCAAAATCGTAATCGTATGTCTGCGCCATCATCCCAATCGAGATGAACAGGGCGGCAAATAATAAAGTTAAGTGTTTCATTTATTGTTTTATATAAAGTGAATTCGACAAATAATAAAATAATCTGAATAGAGCATAATCACATCTTGACAAAACGCCCCACGACATCGCCACAACGGAAGACATACATGCCTGATGCAAGTCCGTCAATGCCAATCTCTCCATCGGCATCAATGCCGACAGTCTTCACCAACACGCCATAGACATTGAAAATGCTGACCTCGTTTGCTGTTTTCAAGCCGATGATGCGGATAGACGACGAAGCAGGATTAGGATACGACATCAGATGCGCAACCTCATTGTCGTTGACACCCATCATCTTGAAACTCGCCACATACGTTTGATCCTCCGTCACGGTGATATTGCGTGGATTTTCACTGTTGCCATCGTTCCAGCAATCGAATTCGTAGCCGCCGTTCGGCAAGGCGACAAGTTCAACCGAAGTGCCTTCCGGATAGGTGCCGCCACCTTCGACCACGCCTGCGCCAAAAGGATTCACATCGGTCGTGATGGTATAGTTGGCGACCGCCGTCTCTCCGAAAACAGCCGTATAGGCAGCATCTTCTGTGACCTTAAAATTATAGGTTGGCCTGGTGGAGACCACCAAATTGTTTTTTGTCCACTTCAGGAACTCGTAGCCGTCGTTTGGCGTAGCGGTTATGGTGCATATTTCGTCTTCGGTGTAGATGCCACCACCAGTCACATTGCCCCACAAAGTGTCATTGGCTCTCACCGTAATCTCATAATCAGGTTTGATTTCGGTGATGCATATATCATCAATGTTCCATGAGTGAAAATGGCCTTTGTACACAAATGCGATATACAGATATTCATGTCCGGCATATTGCGAGATGTCAATAGTCTCTTCTTGCCAGGAAGTTACGGTAGTGGAAATATTAATACGATCGGTGAAAGCAGACGGTTTAGGGTCGAGAGAATCAACGACAAACCAAACAGCATTTTCTTCAAAATTAATAGGGTATTCATTCGCATGCAGAAAACTGAGCACATATTGTCTTCCTTGCTTAAGCCGGAACGACCTGGTGATGGCCCAACATTCCTGAATAACACCATTGTCCTGCCGGGGATGTGACAAGCAATGCCTGCCTTCGACCGTTGCCAGTTTCCAGTTTACATTCTCACCCGTATAATCCATATCGACGATATGGAAAGTCGTAAGGAAGTCGTCCTCAAATTCTTCAAGATACGGATAATGGGTAATCGTGCTGATATGCCCCCATATTTCATCAAGAGTAACATCGTCGACATACCATTCGTGGCCTTCCGAACCTAAATATAAGAACTCGATGCAAATGATTTCGCCTAAGTATTCCTGCATACTCAAATAGACATTTTTCCACGAGGAATCTGCTTCCGTTTGGAACCAGACCTCATCACGGGAAACCATCTCGCCATTATGGTTCAACACCCTGACAAAAACGCCTTCATATTCCATTTTTTCAGGAAATCTTTCGTAGGTCATGAAACTCAGCATTTGACGGTCATCACAAGGTTGAATGTAGATAGGAGGACTGATAAGCCGGCCTTCCTGCGCCATAAAGTTAGAGCCATGCCCTGCACAGTAGCTGCCTGTGGCAGGAGACACGTTGCTGCCGCCCATTCCCGAACGGTGCCAGTACGATGCGCACTCACCGTCCTGTCCTTCCGCAAAGTTCACGCCCTCGTCTTCCACCATCCAGCACTGCCATTCGGTTTCGCCCGTCTCGAAGCCTTCGAAATAAGGAACGAGGCGCACTTCGGTTATCCCGCATGGATTGTAAACGCAGACGCCGTCAAGATGCTCGCAGCCGTCAGGCGTATAGAGCAGTTGACCGTCCTTATAGATATGGCCCCGATTGTCTTCACCGCCGACGGCAGCATATATGCCATCCGCAGTGGCGTCGAAAGCCCTCGCATCAGCTGGATAGGAATATAGCGCTTCGCCGTTTTTCCAGATGCAGTTGCTGCCACACACAAAGACATCACCGCCTACCACCTGTATCTTCCACGCTTCAGCATCGTTTGAAGAATCCGTCAGACGGTAAAGCACCGAATTGTTTTTCCACACTGTGGCGACATATTGCTGCGACGTTGCATCTTTCTCGATGCCAACAGCATAAATGTTGCCATCATAGTAGTCTATGCCGTAGGCTATCGATTCGTTGGCCGATAGCGCATAAAGCACCTGATCGTTTTTCCACACCACGGCTTGCCTCAGACCCGTGTCATCCGTCGCAAAACCGCAATAGAGGTGGACGATGCCGTCAGTCTCATCTTGGGAACGCCTATACGAAGTAATGCCGAAAGCCTCCGACGGGTTTTCGGTTCCCCAGGTGGGATGCCAAAAATCCACATTGCTGCCGCCACGCCATGCTACGGCATGTTTGCGACCGTTGCCATCGGTTTTATAACCAACGGAATACAGGCAAGCGTCAGCCGACTGCGAATGTTCGCGCACGTCCCAATAGAGCGCGTTGATGAAAGAACCGCTATGGCTGGGATTTTCCAAATAGCAAGAATCGTTTTTTAAAACATTGCCGAATTTAGTCCCATCCGGATTATCGACATTTTCAGCCCAATACACATCCCCGGTGTTTGGATTGCAAACCAATGCGTCCGAGGAGGAATTGTTATAGACGGATTCATGCAGGCGTTCACCATTCAGGTAAAGCGCTGCCTGTTGCAACCCGTCAGAATTTGTGAAACAGCCCGATGAATAAACGGCCTGCGCCATCGCCCCAACCGAAATGAACAGGGCGGCAATCAATAAGGTTAAGTGTTTCATTTTTTATATAAGTAACTG
>JAZQPN010000004.1:0-1633 GCA_045628585.1 Bacteroidales bacterium
AGCAGCAAGTTCCAACAAACTGAAACAACTTTTTTCCAAAGCATCAGGCAGTAAATGGCTGGGTGTCGGCATCGGCACTTTGGGAACAGCCGCCATTCAGAGTTCAGGCGCAACAACCGTCATGGTCATCGGATTTGTCAATGCGGGCATCATCTCGTTGGTGCAAGCCGCGACCATCATCTACGGCGCCAACATCGGTACAACGGTAACAGCGCAGATTGTGGCCCTTGGCATGTTCGGCAGCAACTCAATCTCGACCACCATCATTTTTTCAGCCTTCGCCGGCATCGGCGCCATGGTCTCGCTTTTCGGCAAAAAAGCCAAGACAAAAACCATTGGTGGCATTTTGGCCGGATTCGGTATGTTGTTTGTCGGACTCAGCATGATGAGCAGCTCGATGAGCGACTTTGCTGCCCTCGACTCCGTCAAAATGTTTTTGGCGCAAATAGGAAATCCTATTCTTTTGGTAGTCATTGGTGCGATTCTGACAGCCATCATCCAAAGTTCATCGGTGATGACATCCATCGCCATTGCCATGGTCGTCACCGGACTCATTAACCTCGACCAAGGCATTTTTCTCACCATGGGTTCGAACATCGGCTCGTGCGTGGTGGCCATCATTGCCTCAATTTCGGGAAGCAAAAACGCCAAAAGAACCGCACTGATTCACTTGATTTTCAACATTAGTGGCGTTGTGCTGTTCCTCGTTGCCGAAGGCATCATCTCCCTCGCCACGAAAGGAAACGTCACCTACGGAACCATGTTTGCCACGCTGTTTCCGTCAGCACCACAAACGCAACTTGCCATGTTCCACACGGTTTTCAATGTGATTACGGTTTTGGCCATCATGCCGCTGACCAACAATCTCGTCAAGTTGGTCACGAAAATCATTCCCGAAAAAGAAGATGCCGAGAACGCAAACCAGCCTCACCTTTATTATATTGACTACAACATGTTGAAAACGCCGCCCATCGCTGTGGAACAGACGAAAAAGGAAATCATCAACATGGCCAAGATAGCGAAAGACAATTTCGACCTTTCATTAGACACAATCACGACACTGAACTTTTCAAAAATCGATACTTTCAGGAAGAACGAAGAAGAACTCAACTATCTCAACCAAAGCATCGTGGATTTCACGACCAAATTGTCGAATTTAAGGCAAATCAACAGCGAAGACCACCGCTATCTTGCTACGACCTATCGCACGGTGCGCGATTTGGAACGCATTGGCGACTATGCCGAGAACATCATTGAATATGCCGAAAGCCTTAGAGATTTAGGCATGAAATTCTCGAACGAGGCCATTCACGAAATACAAGTGTCCAAAAACCTGATTTCCAGACTTTACAGCCTCATCATCAAGGCTTACAGCGACAAAGACAACGATGCACTGGAATCCGCCTTCATCGTAGAAGACAGCATCGACGACTTCACAAAAGGCATGGAAGAAAAACACATTTGCCGCCTCTCGGATGGTTTGTGTTCTGCCGCCGTTGGCGCTCAGTATCTTTCGCTTTCATCGAATGTGGAACGCATTGCCGACCATTTCATCAATGTCGCAAAGACCATCAAGGAGATTTAAATACTCTTCTATCATTAATTGGGCAGAATTTTGAACAATAAGTTCATC
>JAZQPN010000005.1:0-14767 GCA_045628585.1 Bacteroidales bacterium
TGCCGTCAACGATGTGTCGTTTTCGGCCTACAAGGGTGAAATCTTCGGCCTTCTGGGGCCTAACGGCGCTGGCAAGACCACCACTTTGCGCATGTTGGCCACCCTCATTGCCCCCGACAGCGGCAACGCTTTCATCAACGGATGTTCGGTGGTCGCCGAACCTGAAAAGGTGCGCGCGCAAATCGGCTTCCTCACCTCGGAACTGAAACTCGAGGATTTCTTCACTCCTAATTATCTCTTTGATTTCTTCTCGCAGCTCTATGGCATCGACCCGAATGTGGTCGCCGAGCGCAAACGCAAACTCTTCAGCCGTTTCGGCATCGAGAAGTTTGCCGAAGTGAAGGTGGCGAATCTCTCTACGGGCATGAAACAGAAAGTCTCGTTGGTGCACGATCCCGATTTCATCATCTTCGATGAACCCACCAACGGCCTTGATGTGCTGACGGCTCGCACCGTAACCGATTATTTGCAGGAACTCCGCAGCGAAGGCAAGACCATCATTTTGTCGACACATATTTTCAGTCTTGTTGAGCGTCTTTGCGACCGCGTCGGCATCATTATTGATGGGCAGATGACGCATTGCGACACCTTGCAAGGCATCTGTGCCGGACAGCCGCTCGAAGACCGCTTTTTTGAAATCTATAAGGAAAAGAAAGGAGAAACAGCGTGATGAAAAACAACACTTGGACCATATTCAAAAAGGAATGTGCCCGTTTTTTCGGCGACCGCACCATGCTGATGACCACCGTCGTTATGCCGGGCCTCTTGATTTACATCATTTATTCCTTCATGGGCGATAACTTCATGCAGCCTAAGGATGATGGCAAAGCGACCTCGGTCTATGTGGATAATATGCCCGAATCGTTAAGCCCTGCCATTGGCGTTATGCCTTTCAACTTGGTGACAGAAGGCTTCGATGGCGAAACGCTGAAATCGGACCTCGTTCTCAAGGACAGCGATTTCGCTTACATGGTTTTTCCCGAAGGCTTCGATAGTTTGGTGGCTAACTATAACCCTGCTAGCGGGTTGCCGGCACCCAATGTGCTCATCTATCACAATTCCGCTTCCGAGAAGTCGCGCATGGCTTATGATCTGCTTTGCCGTGTCCTCGACCAATGGGAAGATTCCATGACCAACCGCTTCGACATCAACGCAAGCTCCGATACCGGTGAGGTCTTCGACCTCGCCAAGGACGAAGACATCGTGGGCGATTTATTCAGCCAGCTGATTCCGATGCTGCTGCTTTTGATGGCTTTTTCGGGATGCATGTCGATAGCACCGCCGTCGATAGCGGGCGAGAAGGAGAGAGGTACCATAGCCACTTTGTTAATCACGCCGCTGAAACGCAATGAATTGGCCTTGGGTAAGGTGCTGAGTCTTTCGCTGTTTGCCTTGCTGAGCGGCATGTCGAGTTTCTTGGGCATGATGCTCTCCTTGCCGAAACTGATTCACGCCGATGAGATGGGACTTAGTGCCAACATCTATACCTTCAGCGATTATGGCATGTTGCTTCTGCTCATTCTTTGCACCGTTTTAGTTCTCACCGCCATCGCATCTATCATTTCGGCGAAGGCCAAGAGCGTGAAGGCCGCTCAGTCGGTCATGGCGCCGCTCATGCTCGTCGTGATGCTGGTGGGCATGATGCCGATGATGACAGGCACCGAAGTGTCGAGCAATGCCATGTTTCTTATTCCGGTCTACAACAGCGTGCAGAGCATGTCGATGGTCTTTGCCCGTGAGGTGACACTCCTTCCGGTCGTCATCACCGTGGCGGCGAATATCGTCTATTCCGTGCTTGGCGTGTGGGTGCTCACTAAACTGCTGAACAGCGAAAAAGTGATGTTCTCGAAATAGAGAATGACCTTTTTTCTTTGTCAGAATATCATTGTTGCTGAACAAACGGACGGCGGATATAACAGGCAAGAAGCGGAATGCCGCAATTATAAGTTTAAGATTCCCGTCTGGCGACGGGAATGGAACTGACAGGGAGCAATAGGACGGCGGCGGCGAACTGGTTTTGTACTATGGGTGTACTTCGGTCGCCGCCGCATGTTTAATTAACTCAAGCGTTCCATTCCCTTGGGCTTGCACAAGGGAATCTCGCTTGATTTACGATAGGTTAAGTAAGTGGTCGGAAATAAACTACATTTTAATTCACTCATTTCGACAGGCTCAATGAGCGGATAATCAGCTTGCAGCGTTTCGCTCCCTGAGCTTGTCGAAGGGTAGAAGCATTGTGCCTTTTATGTAAACTAATTTTGCTTACCTACTTACTATTTTATCGGATGCCAATAAATAATTACTTGATAACTTAAATACAATGGACAACAATCAATACAAACAACTCAACGAACAATATTTAGTCGACCTCACCGCCAAGGAAGGCCTCAAGGCTTTGCGCGGCGGCGTTTATTACGAAGTGCTGCAATCGGGCGATGACGACAGACGGCCTAATCCGCGCAGCAAGGTCACCTGTCACTATAAAGGAATGTTAATCAACGGCAAGGTCTTCGACAGTTCCTACAAGCGCAATGCGCCAGCCACCTTCCGCGTCAACATGCTCATCAGCGGCTTCCAGATAGCTTTGGTCAACATGTGTGTGGGCGACCATTGGCGGGTTTATATCCCTGCTTCAATGGGTTATGGCGCCAATGCCGTAGGCGACATTCCGGCTTATTCCACGCTGATTTTCGAGATTGAACTGCTTGAGGTGATGGGGTGAATGGCGGTTGATGCCTAATCGGACGCTTTCGTGGCCATCGCCTGAATCTTTTTGCGCAGGTATTGCTCCAATTCGGGTGAGTCGATGATTCTGATTTCGTCGTAAAGACCTAAGACAAAACGGCCTATGCCATCCATGTTGCAGACCGTGGTCCTCAGTTCCCAGCGGTTGCCGCTGATTTCCTTCAGGTATTCTTTCGATAGCGGATATTCCTCTTTCAGCAGTTCGGCGGCACGCACGCTGAGTTGCAGCCTTACGGGAATCTTCTCGTTAGTGCGCATGCGGAAGATGTCGATGTAGCCTTCTTCGTGCTGGTTTTCGTATTGCCAGGTCGTGTCGAGGATTTCCACCTTGCCGATGCGCGACACCTTGAACATCTTGTTTACCATGCTTTCAGGTTCAAAGCAAAGCACATCCTGAAGGCCCGAAGTGAATGAGAAAGGCTCCACGATGCGGTCGCTCACCTTGTCGCTGTTGGCGGAATGGTAGCTGATGAGGCGCACTTGTTTCTTTTCGTCCTTGGCCTCGTTGAGCAGACGGAAATTGCTGAGGTGCTGCGGCTGGACGATGGCTTTGGCCACAATGTCGAAGTCGTAGATGCTGGCCAGCTTCTTTTTCAGGTCCTGCTTCATGACCGTTCCGTTGTCGATGCTTTCGATGGCGGAATAGAGGATGGAGGCCTCTTCCTTGCTGAAATAGAGCAGGTCGGTGATGTTCTTGAAGTCGCTGGAGAGTTTCTTGATATGGTGTTTTCTGCCGGTTTTCGTGACGACGAACCCTGCTTCATTCAAGGTCTCAAGATAACGGTAAGCCGTTCTTGTGGTGGTGCCGAGTCTGTCGCTGATTTCCTTGACGGAGTAGCTTCCTTTCACCAGATACATGATGAGTTCGAGAAGCCTGCGTAGTTTTGCCTGATCGTCCATAGTGTTTTTTTGCTTTTGGCTATTGGCTGTTAGCTATTGGCTTCTGACTTTTCGGAACACTCAAGCCAGAAGCCAGCGGCCAAAAGCCAAAGGCCTTTTTTATAGTTCCATTATTTGATGGCAAAATTACAAAAAAAATAATATGTGACGGTAATTGTCAAAATAACAATCTATCTTTGTCGCGATAAATTAAAAATCGACCAAAATGGATAAGATGGAAAAAAGACATTTGCTGACGACCCACGTTGCGGGTTTCGGCTTTTGGGATGGCGCGGAAGTGTTTGAGGAACTGCGCATTGGCACCGTGCTGCGCATGGTCCGCGAAGAAGACAACAAGTTTGACCCTTACGCTGTGGCCTTGTATTACGGCGATTTCAAGTTGGGTTTCCTGCCACGAGGCGAGAACCACGAGATTTCGAAATACCTTGAGATGGGTTATGGTGGCATCTATGAGGTGCGCATCAACCGCCTTGCTCCTGATGAGCATCCCGAAAACCAGGTGGGTATCATCGTGAAGATTCTGCGCAACCATGCCGATGACGGGGAGTCGGCAGGCGATGGGGAAGAATGATATTGGATTATGAAGGGAAATCCCCGTTGTGAATTGCGGCGGGGATTATTGAAATTCTTGATAAACGATTAGCGAAATTTGATTTTTTTGGTAATTTTGAAGCCTGAAAAACAATTGGAATATGAGATTCAAACTGACATTGGAAGTAAACAAAAAGGCCTTTGGCAACTTGTTGCCCATTAACTATCAATATGAGCAATCGGCATTGATTTATAGGTTGTTGGCGAGTGCCAATGCGGAATATGCGCAATGGCTTCATGAGAATGGCTTCGTTGCGGATAGTGGGAAGCATTTTAAACTTTTCACTTATTCGCCGTTTAAGATAGAAAAGCGAAAGGTGCTTTTTGAGCGGAACCTGATACAGATTTTGTCGGATACGGTGGAATGGCAGATTTCGTTTATGCCGGAAAAGACAACGGAGAAATTCATCGAAGGTCTGTTCCAAAACCAAGTTTTCGAGATTGGCGATAAGCAGCATGTGGTTCAGTTCTGGGTACGCAATGTTGAGGTTATGCCAGCACCAGAATATGTTGAAACAATGGCATTTGAAACGATGTCGCCGATTTGCCTGAAAAGCAAATCCGATAAAGGTGATGAATATTTGCGTCCCGATGACGAGCGAGCCAAGCCTTTGGTTTTAAATGCCCTTTTAAGTAAGTATGAAGCCTATTACGGCAAGCCTTTCGATGGCTCAGTCGCAGATTTCGATTTCCATTTGGTAAATGAACCCAAACGGAAGAAAGTCTTAGTGAAAGCCAATACGCAGTTCCCGATTTATGTCATCGGCTACCAGTGCCGTTTCATTATGAAAGCACCTTTGGAGCTGATGAAAATCGCCTACGAAAGTGGTGTGGGAAGTGAGTGCAGTATGGGCTTTGGGTGCGTTAGGAGTGCTTGTAAATAAAAAACAACACCTTATTTATATTTTTCAATTCCTTGTGGTTCAATTGAATATGATAAAAATATCATTGGTGTTGTGGTGCAAAGATAGTGAATTTTTCAAAATAGCAAAATTTTCTTCAACATCTTATATATATTGGAAATAAATTGTATTTTTGCAGTCGTATAAATGAATAATTAAGCTATGAGTTTAGATACTATTTTAAAAATAGGGAAGGTGTTAAGAAATGGTTCTGAAAAACCAATGAAGCATTTTAGATATGTTTCTCAACCTCCTTTAACTGATGATATTGTCTTTTTGTCGGTTCCTGTGAAAGAAGGATTTGTTTTTGATTGGGATAACATTTGTGTTGTTCCAGAGAAAGATAGGGAAGAAATGTTTTATCTTCGTTATAAGACTTCTGATCAAGATAGAAGTGTTGAGAAGTATGTTTTCGGAGACATTTTTTATGCTATAGAAAAAGTTTTCGATATTAAAGGAAAACTTAAAGATGCTACGGAAAAGGGCAATTATATTATTCAAAAAAACAATGCTTTTGATAATGCTTCCAAAGTAAGAGAAGAATATGTTAAAAGCATGGTGGAGTGTTTCTACAAAGACGGTATGACAAAAGATGATAAGAAGAAAATCGTAGATGAGATTAAGGAATATTTGTCTAAAGTAATTGATAAAGGACAAAAAAGTACTGGTTTTGTTGAAAAGAATCCTATTATTAGATTTTGGAAATCGTTTTCCCAAGATAAAGATAAGATAGAAAAGTGCTTGAAATATGCTCCGATATTTCAAAATGGAAAAGTTGCAAATGTTGATATAGAAAAAGAATATGTAAATTATTTATTTGTAAATAGATACGATAGGATTAAAAAAGCAATAAATAATAAAAAAACTGTTGATGAAATTACGGAAGAAGAAAAACACAGCCTCTTGAATTTTGCTGACCATAAGGTGTTTTTCCATTTTGATTTTCCTATGGAGAAACAATGGTATAAGCAGAAACAAATTTTTGAGTTCATTGTTGATTCTTTAAATTTGAAACTTGTAACTGAACAAAACAGACAAAGTTTTGTGCCTCAAAAATCATTGTTTCGAACTTTGTGTTCTGGTGATGATAAAAATGACATTCAATTTCCAGAGTTCCTTTATAAAAACAGTTACAAATCCTTTGCTTTTACTGATAAAGAACAATTCAATGATTTCTTATATGCGAACGCTATTATAAATAAGCCAAAAATGTGGTTGAAAGGTACAAACATAAATATCTATGTGTTTCCTACTTCTTACTCAGTAAATGATATTGATGCAAAAGATTATGAAAATTTTTTCTTTGAAAATAAACCAGAAAATAGTTTGTTCTCTTTTGATTTCTTGTGTTT
Organism: Bacteroidales bacterium; assembly: GCA_045628585.1. GTDB lineage: Bacteria > Bacteroidota > Bacteroidia > Bacteroidales > F082 > Limimorpha. Next base: position 6,491 of record JAZQPN010000005.1, read on the forward strand.
TGATGATGAAGCGGATAAGTCTGTTTTTACCAGATTCGATTTCGTTTTTTCTGATAGCGGTGGCAATACCACAAGAGATTTGATAGAAATTGATGGCATAGAAAAAAGTTGCCTTCTCCGAATAAAGGAAAGAATATCAGAAGCTGAACTTTTAGTGTCGAAAGAAAAAGAAATGGATTTGAATTGGTCTAATGTCAAAATGTCATTGGAAGATTCCTTAGGACATATTTTGGGGAAATGTTCGGTTAAATCAGGCACGGTGGTTTTCGACAAGGATAGTTCTTTTTATCAATCAAAAATGCTAAAGGTGTTGCCTTTGATATATACGGAAAACTATTATGAAGATAAAGACTTGTTAAGGAATTTAATTGACAAAGTCGAATTTTCAATTCGTAATGGTGCAGAAAAAGATTATGGAAATTATTCGCTTTTGAAATATGATTTAAAGTTAATAATGTGTATTCAAAACAATCAAAATAATAAATATATGGAAATTACAGAATCCAAGAGTTATCGGTTTGGAGTAAAATTAGGCAAAATATCCAAACCGTTGAAAAAGAAGATTAATTCTTTTGAGAAAACATACGTCGGGTTGTTGACGCGAAGAGTAGCTACAAAGGATGATTGCTTGAAGTTAGTAAATGAAATTTGTGAGAAACTTACAATGCACGAAAAAGCATGGGAAACAATGTGTGCCGAGGTTTGTCATGATTTGGCAGAAATTTCAGTGAATGATTATGATAAGGAAAAGGTAGCATTTGGCTTTTTCGAGGGCTATTTCAAGTATGAGCCAACGGATAAGAAGAAAGATTTTCAATCCCGTTTGGAAAAGTTGTTGTCTGATTACGAAGACAATGAAGATTTGAGGGAAGAGGTTGAAAAACTCGCATGTTTTGTGGAAGAACTCAATAATAGCAATGAACAATAAAATCAAATCATTATGACTAATGAATTAAAAAAATCAGAAATTTTGTTTTTGTACGAAACGTCGTACAACATTCCTAACGGGGATCCATTTACGGGTGAACAGCGTTATGACGAAGAAACTAAGAAAATTCTTGTCAGTGATGTGAGAATCAAACGTTTTGTCAGAGATTATTTGTCACTTGATGATAAAAATGACATCTACATTCAACCTAAATCAGGTATGGAAAGTGAACAGAATGCAGAAATCGAAGAAACAGAAGATTCAAAATCATCTGGATCAGGTTCAGCTCGTCGTGTCGATGAGTTAATTCAAAAGTACAAGAAAGAGATAGAAGCAAAAAATCCTTCTGGTGGTGAGAAAAAGAAAAAAGAAAAAAGCAGTTTTAGCAAGGCATCTTTTGTTCTAAAGAAATGTATTGATGTTAGATTATTCGGAGGAATATCAACAAAAAAGGAAGATGCCGTAAACTTTACAGGGCCAGTTCAATTTTCATTGCTTAATTCTTCTTTTAATGAAGTTGATTTGAGAATGCATCAAAATACTTCCGTCTTCGAATCAAAACAAGGAAATAAACAGGGCGCGATAGGAACAACCACTCTCGTTCCATATTCGATTATGCAAATTCATGGTTGGGTCAACCCGAAAGTTGCTGAAATCACAGGAATGACGGAAGAAGATAAAAAACAGATGTTTGAAGGTCTCTGGTGTGGCACAAGTGGAGAAGGTAGTTCGTTCTCACGCAGTAAAGTTGGCCAAAATTCTGTTTTACTCCTTGAAATTGTATATGCAAAAAACAACAAGAAGATTTATGGAGTTGACAGATTAATATCCATCAAGCCAAAAGATGGAAAAAAAGGAGAACAGCTTCGTAGTATGGATGATTATGATTTTGACTTTTCAAAATTGAAGGACATTGCAAATGATGAAAAAGTTGAGAAGATAAAGTATTATACGGAACTGAAAGAAATAGAAAAAGTCTTGAAAGGTGAGAAATTTGAACCTATGGAATTATGAAAGGTTTTCAATTAGAAATATCAGGTAATTGGGGACATTTCAAGAGGCCGGAAACAAATAATAATCCGCTTTCACATGATTTGATAACCAAGACGGCTTTAATTGGATTAATTGGAGCTGTGTTAGGATATGAAAGAAGTGAAATGAAAAAGTTGTTTCCGCAACTTTCTGACGATTTATTGTATGGTGTAGAACTGCTTAATCCGGTGAAGAAGATTTCTTGGGGATTCACAAGTAGAACAGCTGTAAATCCAACGGCTGCGGGAAATCCCAAATATTTTGAATTTCTTAGGAATCCAAAGTTTCTTGTTTCAATAGCTTTGAAAAATAATCGCTCGGAAAGCCTGTTCGACTCATTTGTTGGTTCAGTCAAAAATGAGGAAACTATCTATACTCCAGTGTTGGGATGGCATAATTGCCCAGCAAAGCTTTCTTTTGTTTCATCAGGCTTTTTCGACGATGCAAAAGACGAAGAATTTGAAACTGGAGGTTTTGTGGTTGCAGGAGAATATGTCCCTGTTGATGTTTCTGGAAGTTTCAGAATAGGTTTTGATAAGTTACCAACCTATCAAAATGATGATTTTTGGAATTTGCCAGAAAAATATGTCAATGTGATATATCCAGAATGTCTACATACGATGAAAGTCAAAGGAAGGTGTTATGAGTATGTTTCTGAAGATAAAACGGAAAAACTATGTTTGATATAGAACTGATAAAATCACATCCTGATAAAAGCTTATTGGAACACATCAATGGTGTCCGAAATAATGTGGAAATGCTATCCAACTCCAAAATAGCGGAGTTGGTAGCAATTTTCCATGATTTGGGAAAGATGAATCCGAATTTTCAGCAAAAACTATCAGGAAAGGCAAGTCATGCCTACTCGAAACATTCATTGCTCTCTGCATACACTTTTTTTTGTCTGTGTGTTAGTAATAAGGCTAATTTAAAGATAGTGTGTGATTTCGTCGGGAAGAATCTTAATACGAATGACATTATCGCTATTACCGTATTGATAGCCAAACATCATGGGGACTTGCCCGATTTTGCGCCAACAGGGACAAATTCATATATCCTTGCAAGAAATGAGATTTCGGATTTGTTTTCTTTTTTGTTAGATGAGGATTTGCGGGTTTTTGATTATGTGAAGCACTTTTTTAGAGATGTAACTGATTTTACAGCTTATTTGAAAGATTCTAAGATTCAAAAATGTTTTGCCGAATGTCTTGTCTTTTCAAGTAAAGAAAAAGACAATATTTGTTCGTTGGATTTTTTTATAGAAACACAATCATCTTTTGCTGTTGTTCTTGCATCGGACAAAATTGATGCCGGAAGATTGGATGGTTTCATTGAAAACCAAAGCAATGATGTAAATTCATTTGCTACTGTTTTCTGTGAAAAACTGGATGCATATTTATCTTCGCTAAATCAGGATTCTGCTCTAGACAAACTGAGAACGAAAATTCGTTGTGAAGCCGTTGAAAATGTGTCTGTTGGATTGAAAAAAAATAGACATAGTTTTGAACTTACGGCGCCCACAGGTTCTGGAAAAACTTTGATGTTACTTTCGCTGGCATCGGAAATAATAAAAGAAAAAGGCTCGAAACGCATAATTTATGGTTTGCCGTTCTTGTCAATTACGGAACAAGTCGAATCTGATGTGTTGAGAATATTTAATGGCTGTGAAAACTTTATACAACGTATAGATTCAAAATCAGAGAATAAACGTTATGAGGAACTTGTGAGAAAAATGGATGACGAACCTGACGAAGAAAAAATCAAGGAACTTAATGTTCTAGATTTTCAGGAAACATCATTTTCCTATCCATTTATTATCACCACTTTTGTCCGTTTTTTTGAAACGCTTCTTAGCAATCGAAATTCTGAGTTGTTGAAATTGCCGAATTTCTCGAATTGCATTTTTTTATTAGATGAAATTCAGGCTCTTCCTCCACGATTATATGGCTTTTTCGTGGCTTATTTGACGAGATTTTGTGAATTATTTGATAGTTATGTTGTTGTGTCAACGGCAACTCAACCTAATTTTGAATTACCAGATGATAATGATGGTGCTAAACGTTTTTTTTCTAAGTATCAAAAGCCTTATCCATTGTTGTCGTTAGATTATTTTGATAATGAACTGTTTAATCGTTATGTGATAGATTATCGAGAGGACTGTGTGGAGATAATTGATTTGAAAGAACAAATTGTTAATGAAAACAAATCTGTTTTAGTAATACTGAACACAATTGATGACACAAAAGATTTGTATAATCTGCTTTCTGAAGAATTGGATTTTGATGAATTGATTTTATTGAATACGCATTTTACGCCGAATGATAGAAAACGTAAAATAGCAATAGCAAAAGAAAGACTTTCTAAAAATGAGCGAGTTATTGTTGTCTCAACTCAATTGATTGAAGCAGGGGTCAATATAGATTTCCCAATTTTATATCGTGATTTTGCCATAGTGTCAAGTATTGTTCAATCGGCTGGACGATGCAATAGAAATGGAAAGTTGCCGGAAAAAGGTAAAGTTGTTCTCTTCAGATTGGAAAATAGAGATAAACTTAGGTGTGATTTGATTTATAGAGGTAAGGAAAGGCAAGTTTTAGATATTACAAAAAAAGTCATTAAGGAACCATTTTATTCTGAATGTTCACTTTTATCGGTTCAACAGTCTTTTTTTAATAGTATTCAATCTGAGTTGTTATTTGCAAGGTATGGAAATGAACTGAAAGATGACTTTTTGAAAGATATGCAAGAGTGCATGTTTAATAAAATAGGTCAGTTCAGGTTGATTGATGAAGACGCTTATGGAATTGTTTGCAGATATTATGTTTCAGAAAATGATGAGGATAATAGTTTTGAAATGTTGTTAGAAAAGCAAAATGAATTAGTTCAGTTGCTGCACGGACAATGTGATTTCAATGTTATTAAAGCCAAGAAAAAAGAAATAGAAATACATTTGAAAAAGATGGCAAATCAAATCGTTCAAGTCAGATTGAAAAAGAATGGTTCAAAACCAATATTGGCTAACGATAAGTCTTATTTTGATTTATTCCATATCGATAAGAATTGTTATTCTTTTGAAAAGGGAGTTGATTTGTCAGGAAATGAATTTATTATTTAATCTACTATGTACAATGATTTTTCAGAATAATATCCCTCAACCGACATCATTATATACCGTATCTTGGACGACAATGTGAAAGAAAAAGAATTGGATGCAAATTCAGTTGTCAAAGATTATCTAACAACTGATTTTGTTTTTGTTTAATAATAACTCTATGAATAACACAGGAGAAATACTATTATACCAAACCGCTGACGGCGTTTCGAAGATAGAAGTGACCTTGGTGAACGAAACCGTGTGGCTGACGCTTGACCAGATGGCCGAGTTGTTCCAACGGAACAAATCGACCATTTCGAGGCACGTCAAAAACATTTTTGAATGTGGAGAGCTTGACGAAAGTTCAACCGTTGCGTTTTTTGCAACAGTTCAAAATGAAGGTAGGAGGGAGGTGGAAAGACAGATTGCTTTCTACAATCTCGACGTGATTATCAGCGTAGGCTATCGGGTGAATTCCTATCGGGGCGTGCAATTCAGAATGTGGGCGACCAAAGTCCTGAAAGAGTATCTGATTAAGGGCTTTGCCATGAATGACGAGTTGCTGAAACGTGCCGGCGGGGGTAACTATTTCGATGAATTGCTGGCTCGAATAAGAGACATACGTTCATCTGAAAAGGTGTTCTATAGGAAGGTGCTCGAAATATATGCCCTCAGCATCGATTATGACCCTTGTGCGGAATACACCCAATTGTTTTTCAAGACGGTACAAAACAAAATGCATTATGCCGTCCACGGACATACGGCCGCGGAAATAATTTACGACAGGGCGGATGCTCAGAAAGATTTTATGGGTCTGACCACATGGACAGGCGTGATGCCCAAGAAAAGTGATGCTGAATTTGCCAAGAATTACCTGTCGGAAGATGAAATCGACACGTTGAACCGTATTGTCAGTTTGTATCTCGATTTTGCCGAATTGCAGGCGAAGGAACATAAGCCGATGTATATGAAAGATTGGATCGCCAAACTCGATGATTTCCTGAAGCTGTCGGGTAAAGACCTATTGACTCATGCGGGAACGATTTCGGCGGAAATAGCAAAAGCAAAGGCAGATTCGGAATACGTAAAGTTCAAGGAAAGAACACAATACCAGCTTTCGGCTGTCGAAATTCATTTTATTGAGCAGTTTGAGGAAGAGCAAAGGAAACTGTTGAAACCTTAGTGTTATGCAAATCACCGGCACACATTTCAATTACTATCAGCTTTGCCACCGCAAATTGTGGCTTTTTGCCAATGGCATCAATATGGAGCAGAACTCCGATTTGGTGTACGAAGGCAAACTGATTCACCAAGAAAGCTATCCGCAACGCTCGGCCCGCTACGAAGAAGTTGATGTTGAAGGCATTAAGGTCGATTATTACGATGCAAAAAGCAAGGTGATTCACGAAATCAAGAAGTCGGACAAGGTGGAGAAAGCCCATGAGTGGCAGCTGAAATATTACCTCTATGTTTTTGAAAGAAACGGCATTGAAGGTGTGACCGGCATTCTGGAATATCCGAAACTGCGCAAGACCGAGGAAGTCGTGCTGAGCGACATCGACCGTGAAACCATCGTTGAAATGTCGGCTGAAATTCAGCGGATCATCGAAAGCGAGACCTGTCCGCCATCGGCCAAGAAAGGCATTTGCAAAAACTGTAGCTATTTCGATTTCTGTTATTCAGGGGAGGGAGAAATATGAAGAAATCCTATTATCTGTTCAATCCGGGCGTGTTGGAACGCCGTGACAACACTTTGAAATTCACGCCTTACGAAGAAGATGCGATGGGCGAGTTTGTCAATCCGGGGCAACCTCGCTATCTGCCCGTTGAGGATGTCGGTGAGTTTTATGCCTTCGGTTCGTTGCGGGCCAACAGCGCCTTGTTCAATTTCCTCGGACAGAAAGACGTTGCCGTCCATTTCTTCGATTATTACGAAAACTACACCGGTTCGTTCATGCCGCGCGATGCCTTGCTTTCGGGCAAAATGCTGATTGAGCAGGTCGGCCATTACCAGAACAAGAAAAAACGTGTGGCCATTGCCCAAAAGTTTATTGAAGGCGCAGCTTTCAACATGGTCAAGAACCTGAAATATTACGACAAACGCGGCAAAGACCTTCAGCCTTTCATCGAGCGCATTGAAACACTGGCGGAACGCATTGCGGAAACTGCCGAAGTCGATGAACTGATGGGCATTGAAGGCAACATCAGGAACTGCTATTATGAGGATTTTGACTTGATTCTGAATGATTTCCAGATGGAAGGACGTAGCAAGCAGCCGCCGCAAAACGAGGTGAATGCCTTGATTTCGTTTGGCAACATGATGTGTTACACGCAATGTCTGCGCGCCATTCATCAGACCCAACTGAATCCTACCATCAGTTATTTGCACACGCCGGGCGAAAGACGCTATTCGCTTTGTCTGGACATATCGGAAATCTTCAAGCCGATAATCGTTGACAGGGTCATTTTCAAGGTGCTGAACAAAAAGGAATTGCAGGAGAAGCATTTCGACAAGAAACTGAACCGTTGCCTTTTGAATGAAGAAGGAAAGAAAATCTTTGTCCGCAATTTTGAAGACAAGTTGAACGAGACCATACAGCACCGAACCTTGAACAGAAGCGTCAGCTACCGTCATCTGATCAAGTTGGAATGTTATAAACTGAGCAAGCATTTGCTTGGCATGGAAGAATATAAACCTTTTAAGATGTGGTGGTAAGATGTATGTGATTCTGGTTTACGACATAGGAGAAAAGAGGGTGGGGAAGATGCTGAAGCTGTGCCGGCAGTATCTGAACTGGATACAGAATTCGGTTTTCGAGGGCGAGATTACCGAGGTGAAGCTGATGGAGCTGAAAGGCAAGGCGAAGAAGATCATGGACGAGAAAAGCGACAGCATGATCATTTTTTCGAGTCAGAACACCCATTGGATGAACAAGGAAATAGTGGGGAAGGAGCTGAATGATTTGGACAATTTCCTATAGGTGAAAGTTGTCGAAGAGATTATTTTGTGCCATGAAAAAGGATAAAATAAAGACCTGTGTTCTTTGACATATTGAAAATCAGAGAAATAAATGGTTGTCGAAGCTCCAGTGAATTTTTATTATTGCACATTGACGATTTTTCTATAGTTTTGTGCCGTCGAAATGGGAAACAAGTGTTTGAAAATCAGAAATGCTTGTTTTTCATTTTGGCGGCTTTTAATTGAACCATTTGGAATTGAAAC
>JAZQPN010000006.1:0-2680 GCA_045628585.1 Bacteroidales bacterium
TGAACTTGACAAAGATTCAGTTCATTCCATTTTGGAATATACTGCAAGTGATGGCAAAGTTTATAGCACACAATTCTATAATCTTGATGCAATCTTGTCAGTTGGATATAGGGTAAATAGTCGTAATGCGACTCAATTCCGCATCTGGGCAAATCAAGTTCTGAAGGACTATCTTTTACGAGGTTATGCAGTGCATGCTAGGATAGATCAATTGGAGCAAAGGATAGACAAGAAGATTATTGAGCACGAGCAACGCATTTCCGATAATGAAAAGCAGATAGAGTTGTTTGTTCGGAAGGCACTGCCTCCCGTTGAAGGCGTCTTCTGCGATGGACAGATTTTCGATGCGTATGTTTTTGCCAGCCAACTAGTAAAATCAGCAAAATCTCGAGTCGTTCTGATGGACAATTATATTGATGAATCAGTGTTGCTATTGCTGTCGAAACGGAATGAAAACGTTGCGGCAACAATCATCACAAGGCTGACCGGACTAATGCTCAAGCAGGATTTGGCAAAACATAACGCTCAATATTTCACGATTGAAGTGAAAGTGACGGATAGAGTTTACGACAGATTCCTAATCATTGACGACATTGTTTATCATATTGGTGCTTCGCTCAAGGATTTGGGCAAAAAACTGTTTGCATTCTCGAAAATGGAGTTGGGTGGCGAGGAATTAATCAGAATGTTTGAAGCGTATCCCAACGTACAATAATTCTAATAAAATTTCTGTACTCTACGTCCGAAACGGATAGGGCATTGCCTGCGAAAGCATCACAATTATTTGATTTGCCAATTGGTAATGGATGATTTGTTTTCACATCGTCCACAAAAACATTTTCCGCAAATTCAGCACAGCCTTGTCGAACGAAAGCAAAAAATCGCTGCCAATGACTCCGTCTTCTTCGCCTTGGTTGGTCTCTTTTTGCGTGCTGACGGTAACGTCTTGTTTGGTGAAACAGCCTCCGCAAGCCTTGAATGGAATGTCGTGCAGTCGGTAAACTTGCACTTTCGATACGCCGCCAACACCACCTGCAAAGGAACTGTCGGCTTGTGCAGCTGCTTCGATTAGGTCTTTGTGCTTCGCAAAATAGTTGTAACTCAGTTTCGTGTTGGCGCATCCAAGGTCAAGCTGAAATTGCAGGGTGTCGCCTTCTACTTCAACCTCCGCAAAATGCCTACCATCGTCTTGAATGGTTAGGTTCGATTCCAAATTTTGCTGTCTGAAGGGGAAAACGATGATTTTTGATTTGTTGTTGAAATCCATCTCTCCGGCAAGCCTGAAAATGTTGGCACCAAGTATGGCCTGGATGTTCATGAAAGAATTGACAAGGTCTTGGTCGGGCATTACGATGAAAATGATATTTTGGAAGCACATCTGACCGATGGAAAGCGAGTCGGCAATGCCGAGCCACATCGAGGCTTCGCCCGTGACGCCGATGGCCTTCCCTTTGACATCGATTGGCCGTATGCCATGCGACAAGGCAAACGATTCGCTGGCAGCGCTGAACCGCGCACAGCCATTGTCGAACACAAACATTTCCTCTTTGCCGTCAATCGTTGCGGGAACACGTATTTCACAGCCCTTAAACTGTCCTTCGTAATAGATGGAATCGATGTGATAAGCAACGGAAACATCCCTATTAGGCCTTATCAGCGTGTCTTTCGGCAAATCGGCCAATGCCTTGATTTGGACAAGTTCTTCCGCATTATAATAGCGGGAAAGACAATCGTAAAATGTCTTGAAATCACCTGCCAGGTTGGCATTGTTCCCAATGGACAGATAGGCGTCTCTCGTCAGTTCTTCCGACAAGCCGGGCTCCTTTAGGATTGTTCGGTAAATGGCATTGCTTTCGTCAAACCGACCGTGCTTGCCATGTTCAATGGCTGCCGTCCACAGCGAATCCAAATTGTTGGTATTGGATTGATGCTCGGCTTGGAGATTAAGACTTGCAAGCAAAAATAGGATAGATAAAATGAGCTGATGGTAATTCATAATGCAGTTTAATCCAATGGGAGGCAAAAATACAGAAATTTCATGGCAATTATATACTTTTTGACCCCGCTCGACCTCGAAGAGGTCTCATTTCTGTTACCCTATACGAGCGTAGCGGAGTGTGGGGCAGCGACATCCACCATATATGTTGGTTATGCGCATGCCCCACACTACGTATGGGGTAACAGAAATCGCATCTCTCCGAGATGCCGCTCGACAATGGGCAAGACTTTGGCAATCAACATAGGTCAAAAAGTATATAGTTTCCAATTTCATTGATTCTCTGCTTAATGAAAAAAAGCCTCAACCCGATGGATTGAGGCTTTTTTCCAATTACGTTCAATACTTCATTATTCAACAACGTTTTTCTTTGTGACAACCTTGCCGCCAATCAGATTGACAAAATACGAGCCTGCCGGCAGGTCGCTCATGTCGATGGTGACGGATTCCTTCATATTGAATCCTTTCACCTCAACACCTTGAGCCTTCAAGACATGCACGCTGACACGGCCCAAAGTGTAATCTGTCGTGATGGTCATGTTGCCCTTCACCGGGTTAGGCGTGATGCTGACCGTGAATGGGTCTTCATCGACATCAGGATATGCAGGAACATCCAGAAGGATATTGCTATTATTGCTGTAAGTCACGAAAGTTGCTTTTTTATTCAAAATTTGCTCATAAACT
>JAZQPN010000007.1:0-5802 GCA_045628585.1 Bacteroidales bacterium
GGCAGTCACCTTGCCTGGCGTTGGCAGAAATTCGTTTTCTGGATTTTCGGCATAGATGCGCAGTTCGATGGCGTGTCCTTGTGCTTGGATGGCATCTTGTGTCCACCCCATTTCCTTGCCGCGGGCAATACGGATTTGCTCTTCCACGATGTCAATTCCGGTGCGTTGCTCCGTAAAGGGATGTTCTACCTGAATGCGGGTGTTCATCTCCAAGAAATAGAAATTCAGGTCTTTGTCAACCAGGAATTCTACAGTTCCAGCATTGCGGTAATGGATGGCTTTGCAGAGTTTCACTGCCGTTGCGAGCATCTCTTGGCGTTTTTCTTCTGTCAGAGTAGGCGAGGGTGACTCTTCGATGATTTTCTGGTAGCGCCGTTGGATGGTGCATTCGCGCTCATAGAGGTGAACCACATTGCCGTAGTGGTCGGCCAACACTTGCACTTCGATGTGTCGAGGGTTTTCGATGTATTGTTCAACGAAGACCGTGCCGTCGCCAAAATACTTTTCCGCTTCGCGTGAAGCACGTTCCAATTCGTCTTTCAGGTCTTTCGGATATCTGACGATGTGCATTCCCTTGCCACCGCCACCTGCAGCGGCCTTTATTAATATTGGATAGGGAAGGGTGTTCCCTTGTGCCAATATCTCGTCGGTGCTGCCTGTTAGTCCAAACGTGACGGGGATGCCGTTCTCGATGGCAATCTTCCGTGAGGCAATCTTATTGCCCATCAATCGGATTGATTGTGTGTCGGGACCGATGAAAATCAAGTTGTTAGCATCGCATGCTTCTGCCAGTTCGGTGCTTTCGGAGAGGAATCCGTAGCCGGGGTGGATGGCATCGGCACCAGCATCCAAGGCCGCATCGATGATTTTCTGTACATTGAGGTAGGTTTCCTTCAGGGTACCGTTGCCCAACGGACAGGCTTCGTCGGCCATGCGGCGATGCAAAGCGTCGGCATCGTTATCGGCAAACACAGCCACAGAGGCGATGTGCAGCTTGCGCAAAGTCTTGATGATGCGTATCGCAATCTCTCCACGATTGGCAATCAGCACTTTATGTATTTTTCTGCTGTTCATTTTCGAATTCTCGATTATACTGCAAAAATAGCGATTTTCCTCATAAACGCAAAAATGCGGTTTTTCTTTTGCTTTCATTTTTTCACTTTCAAAAGAATTAATGAAAGATGTTACAATAAATCAAATTAATTCCGTACTTTTGCAGCCCGATTTTAGGCAAAAATGGAGAAGGAAAGCACATATTTGATTCCTATCAGCGGCCTTGCCCTCGGAAAACATTCGTTCCAATACGAAGTCAGCGATGAGTTCTTTAGCGGGATGGATTATTCTGAAATTCAGCATGGTAAGGTAAGTGTGAATCTCGATATCGACCGTGAGGAAACGATGTTGGTTCTCACTTTTGATATTGAAGGAACGGTGCGTGTGATGTGTGATAGATGTGCCGACGAGTTTGATCTTCCGATTGAAAGCAATCAGGTTTTCTACATCAAGCTTGGCACAGAGAATGCCGAAGAGTCGGACGATGTGATGGTCATGCCTGCCGACCAGCATGATTTTGACCTCACTTCGTTGATATATGAGTTCATCATCCTCTCCATCCCGATGCACCGCGTGCATCCCGAAGGCGAATGCAACCAAGAGGTCATCGACATGCTGAATGGAATGCAGGAAGCCGCCGAAGAAGATGAGGAAAGCATTGACCCACGTTGGGCCGCACTGAAGGATATAGAATTGAATGATAAATAAACAATTGGTATTAACATTTTAAAATAAAAGTAAAATGGCACATCCTAAACGTAGACAGTCTCATACCAGAGGCGCAAAGAGAAGAACACATTACAAGGCAGAAACCCCTAACGTAACTGTTTGCCCAGTTACCGGTACCATGCACATCATGCATAGAGCATACTATGTTGATGGTGATTTGTATTACAAAGGACAGTTGGTAATGGCCGCCAAGCAGTGATTGCTGGCGATGAAGAATTTCATGCACAGCGAAAAATTTTCATTTTTTTTCGCTGTGTATGGAAATAAAGCCTATATTTGCAGCGTCGAACAGCAATAAAGGCTTACGGCAAAAGACATAACAACGGATTTTTTTCATAATCTTTATATTGTTTTTCCCCACCTTCTTCCCCAGTTGGTGGGGTTTTTTGTATATTTGCCGAAAAATATTACGCTATGAAACTATCGAGAGACCAGAAGAAAATGTTGATCGGTTCGCTTGCCGGATTGGCAGGTGGATATATTGGAAGTTCGCTTTTTGCCATTTTGGGCAGAATCACTTGGGGTAGAGTGCTTGAAATCATGGCTGCCACTACAATCGGCTATGTCATCGCCGTGCTGTTTCTGCTTCTCGGTTCAAGAGTTCCAAAGGACAAGGATGGTGGGGAAACCAAATGAAAAAACACAGCTGAGATAAATCAACTGTGTTTTTGTAGTCGGGATGACAAGATTCGAACTTGCGGCCTCTTCGTCCCGAACGAAGCGCGCTACCGGGCTGCGCTACATCCCGAACCCGTTTGCGGCTGCAAAAGTACAATTTTTTTCGATAAGGCAAGAAAAAAGTGTCGTTAAAACGAAATCACACCTAAATGTCTGTTTCGATTTTTCAAAAAAAGCCTATGTCATACCGACGAAGGAGAGTATCTATAGGCTTTTTTGAGTGAAACAAACAACAATAGATTTCTTCCCTACGGTCGAAATGACATTGTTATTTGTTTCACCTAAATCAGAACAAACTCTAAATGTTCGAGTAAAATCTTCAAGCCGATGAGGATGAGAATGATTCCGCCGGCAATGGAAGCGCCTTTTTCGTAACGTGAACCGAAGACATTGCCGATTTTGACTCCCAACACGCCAAAGCCGAATGTGGTTAGCCCAATGATGAGCGCCGGCCGCCAAATGTTGACTTGCAGGCAAGCGAACGAAATGCCCACGGCCAAAGCATCGATGCTGGTGGCAATGGCCAAAAGCAGCATGGTCTTGAAGCCAAGCGAACCGTTCTCTTTCTCTTCATCTTTGCCCCAAATGGCTTCGCGTATCATGTTGGCGCCGATGAGAAACAACAACCCAAAGGCAATCCAGTGATCGACACTCTCGATGAGCGCCTGAAACGATATGCCAAGATAGTAGCCGATGATAGGCATCAAGGCCTGGAAACCACCAAACCATAAGCCGCATTTGACCGCCATGCGCCATGAAAACTTTTTGGTAGTCAAACCTTTACAGATTGAAACCGAGAAAGCATCCATTGAAAGCGCGATGCCGATAAGGAATATTTCGATGAAAGTCATTTGCTATTCTGATTACGACTGCAAAAATAGCATATTGTATCTGAATCGGAAAAGGATGATTCAAAAATAACTTTCATCGAAATATTCTTCCTTGATAAAAGAAGGAGTCATTCCTGCTTGTTTACGCCCCAAAATCGGCGATTTTTATACAAATCAATCCATGTAGAGACGTTTCATGCAACGTCTCCACACGGATTTCCAAAGAATCATTTCCGAACCACAAATTTCACCGTCCGTTGTCCAATGCAGATGAAATACATCCCATCATCCAATCCTGAAACATTGATGATTTGGTTGTCGGCAATGTTGCCTGTCATGACGGTTTGCCCGAGCATGTTGCTGATGCTGAATGTGCTGGCATAGCCTTGGTTTTCAATGTATAAAATGCCGTTGGTCGGGTTTGGATAGAGGGTGAATCCTGCATTCGGCGTTTCATCCAGGCCGAAATGCATTTCTTCATAGACCGCATCGCAATCCTTGTCACCATTTTTGAGAATCAGATTGCCATCCATCCAGCAGCAGCGTATGCCTTCTATACGGTAGTTTTTCTTGCCGTTCATCAGTATTTCGGGGAAGAAACTCGTCATGTGGCCGATGCCGCAGACAATGCTGCCGCTGAAAATGTTGCTCTCATCGCTGACCATCAACACTTTATACATTTTATTTTCATATTGCCTATATGTTACAGCGTTAACATGCATTATGATGCTATTCATTCCGACTTTGATTTCCCACTCGTCACCTTCATCGGCTTTCAAATCATAAAGCACGGTAAATTGCTGATTTTCATTATCCCACCAATACACGACATTGTTTTCCTCGTAAACATATTCGTGCGTGATTTCCTGATGCTTGTCGTACAAGGTGTTGGTGCGCACAATGATTTTCACATCCTTATGGTTGACAACCGTGTCGCCCTCTTGCTGCAACTGCTGGTAGGTGATACTGCCATCATCGTTCAAAATTTCGTAATACCATTCGCTGCCAAACGCAATATCATCGTCCATTTCGATAATATTTGTAAACAGACCCCAATATGGATGAGCTTCGTATATTTCTTTAGTCCCATTAGGAACAAATAAAGGAAGATCATATTGATATACAAAACAATATTCCGACTGGCAGTATGGTGGTGTCGTTGCGAGCACTACAATGGATGAAAAATTAGTTTCATGAATAACACCATTGCCAATATGATTCACTTCTTCAGGAATAACCAAGACTCCTGATAGATTTGAACAACCATTAAAGGCCATTGCACCTATTCTTTCCAAACTATCCGACATGACAACGGATGTCAATCCTGAGCAATTTTCAAAAGCTTCTTGGCCGATTTCCTTTAAGTGTTTGGGCAATTTCAGTTGGCCTGTTAATCCTGAACAATCTGCAAAAGCAACAGAACCAATATACTGAATTGAATCTGGAAGGACAAGTTCACCTGTTAAGGAAGTACAATTGAAAAAAGCCTCCGTTTTAATCGTTCTTAGAGAGTTAGGAAAAACAAGTGGTGATATCAGGTGCTTACAATTTTTGAAACCTTCTATAGTTTGAACGGCATCGCCGAAATTCACTGTTTCAATATTTGGTGCTTCTGACATCTGATCAGAATACATTCCGCAATCAATAGCATTGTAATTCAATATTTTAAGGTGATAGCAATGATATAGTGCATGACCGCTGATGGTGGCCAAGGTTGTAGGAAGTGTCAATTCCTTTATGCCAGTTTCCTGAAACGCCCTACTTCCAATCAAAAGCACTCCCTCTGGAACGACAAAAGTCCCGGTCAATGCACTGCATTGATAGAAAGCATTTGCAGGAATTTCTGTCAATGAATTAGATAATGTAACCCCCGTAATGCCTAAACAATTTTTAAATGCACCATTACCTAATTCCGTTACCGAATCAGGAATAACGAGATGTCCTGTCAAACCAACGCAAAATGCAAAAGCCTCTTTACCAATAGTTTGAACGGAATTTGGGATAGCTAAATGAGTTAATCCGGCACATGAATAAAAAGCCCTATCTGCTATGTTTCTGATTGAATTTGGCAACAGCACACTTGTTATCCCATCACAATTGTAAAACGTATTGTTTTCAATCGATACGACGGATTGAGGGATTGCTAATTCGCCTTTAATTCCTGAATGATAGAAAGCGTATGAGAAAATTGCAGTAATAGTGTTTGGAATAGTCAGTTCTGCCAGACCATCACAGGCGACAAATGCGCAGGAGTCAATTGCCGTAACGGAATATGTTTCCCCATTCTGTTCAACCGAAGACGGTATTGTCAGATTTCCTACAGGTTTTTCATAACCATAGTAAAAGTATTCTTCTTCGTATTCCATACCGACATACCACGAATAATTCGGACATGTGACTTTGACTTCACGGTTTTCCCCATCGGTGATAATGTAATACAGGGTTTGTCCTGTTTCGCACACAGCCGAAAAATCGTAGGTCTGCTGCGCCTTGCCGATGAAACTGATGGCAA
>JAZQPN010000008.1:0-3792 GCA_045628585.1 Bacteroidales bacterium
TTGCCGTCCCAGTCGCCATCGCCGGGCGAGACTTCGCAAAGGTCGACTTGCAGCCGATGACGGAAAAGTGCGAGCATAGGCTGGAATTTGGGAAATCCTTATGAACTTTTCTGCTGTTACCGTTGTTATGCCACCGATAACAGTAAAAACCAACCAATTAAAACCTATCACAATGAAAAAGAAAATGATTCCTTTTTTCGGCAGCATTCTGCTTTTCGGCTTGTTTTCCTGCAAGCAGACGGAAATGGTCAGTAACACGGTCCCCGAACTCGACATCGAGCGCTATATGGGGCCTTGGTACGAAATAGCCCGTTTCGACCACAGTTTTGAGCGTGGACTTGTAGGCTGCATGGCCAACTACACGCTTCAGTCCGACGGAATGGTCAAAGTAACCAACACTGGCTTCAAAGGAGGCCTTGATGGGAAATTCAAGGAGTCGGTGGGCAAAGCCTATCGCCCCGACGACAACGTGCCGGGCAAACTGAAAGTGTCGTTTTTCATGAATTTCTATTCGGAATACAACGTGCTGGAACTTTCCCCTGATTACCGTTTCGCATTAATCGGCAGCAAGACAGACAATTATCTTTGGATTTTGTGCCGCACTCCACAAATGACGCAAGATGAAATCGATTTTCTGCTCAACAGCGCACAATCGCGCGGTTACGACACAAGCAAACTCATTTGGGTGGAACATGAAAAATGAAATCCTCCAATGTGATGACTCGGATTAAGGTTTTGCCTCGGGCTTTCTGAAATCAAAGTGAAAAGCCGGACAATCATCTGATGAATAAAAACAATAGGGAGTCTTTTTTAGGCTCCCTATTGTTTTAAAAATGAGTGAATTGAATTACTCCGTCAATTCCTTGGCGGCCTTTTCCAATTTTTCATCCAGGCATTTCATGGCTGCGTCGATGTCGCCGTCAATCTTGCCTTTCATGCTGAAATAGAACTTGATCTTCGGTTCGGTGCCTGAAGGACGGACTGTAATCTTCGAACCGCTTTCGGTGAAGAATTGCAGCACATCGCTCTTGGGCAGGTTGATAGCAGTGACTTTGCCCGTCAGCAAATCCTTGGCTTCGCTGGCTTTGTAATCGCGGATTTCAACCACTTTTTCTCCATCGATTTCAGTTGGAGGCGTGGTGCGGAACTTGGCCATCAAAGCCTTGATTTCTTCCGTTCCGCTGATGCCTTTCTTGGTCAGGGAGACGAGCTTTTCCTTGTAAAGGCCAAACTCCTTGTAGATGTCCATGAGCAGCTGATAAGGCGTCTTGCCCTGTTCGGCAGCCCAAGCGGTGGCTTCGGCAATCATGCTGGTAGCGATGACGGCATCCTTGTCGCGGACGAAATCGCCGGCCAGATAGCCGTAGCTCTCTTCGCCGCCGCCGATGAACTGTTCCTTGCCTTCCAATTCCAAAATCTTGTCGGCAATGTATTTGAAACCAGTCAGCACGTCGTAACGCTTGACATCGTATTTCTTGGCGATTTCGAACAACAATTCTGTAGTGACGATGGTCTTCACAATGTATTCTATTCCAGTCAGTTTGCCGAGTTCGCTCCAGCGGGTGAGGAGGTAATAGACGAAAATGCTGGCGGTCTGGTTGCCGTTGAGCAGGATGAATTCGCCTTTGTCGTTTTTCACGGCAATGCCCACGCGGTCGGCATCAGGGTCGGTGGCCATGACGAGGTCGGCATTCACTTCCTGTGCTTTCTTTACAGCTAAGGCCATAGCAGCAGGTTCTTCCGGATTCGGTGATTTCACGGTAGGGAAGTTGCCATCGACAATCATCTGTTCTTCAACGCAGTACACGTTTTCAAAGCCTTTCATCTTTAGGATTTCAGGCACCAAGCGGCGACCTGTTCCGTGAATCGGCGTGTAGACGATGCGCAGGTCTTTATGTTTTTTGATAAGGTCTAACGAGAGCGAAAGTCCATACACTTTTTCAAGGTAAATCTTGTCGAAGTCTTCACCTAAAACGGTGATGAGTTCGGGATTGCGCTTGAAGTTTACCATCGAAGGGTCGGTGATTTTCTCCACTTCGGCAATCACATTTTTGTCGTGTGGGCTGACTAGTTGACCGCCGTCATTCCAATAGGCCTTGTAGCCGTTGTATTCCTTCGGGTTGTGCGAAGCCGTGACCATTACGCCGGCCTGACATTTCATTTCGCGCACGGCAAAGGAAAGTTCAGGGGTAGGGCGGAGGCAGTCGAAAATGTAGACCTTGATGCCATTGGCCGACATGACATCGGCGGTGATGTTGGCGAAAGCAGGGCTGTTGTTGCGACCGTCGTATGAAATGGCGACGCTGAGTTTTTTTTCACCTGGGTGCATCAGTTTGATGTAGTTGGCGAAGCCTTGTGTGGCCATGGCAACGGTGTAGATGTTCATGCGGTTGGTACCGGCACCCATTATGCCGCGCAGACCGCCTGTGCCAAATTCAAGGTTGCGGTAGAAACTTTCTACCAGTTCGTTCGGGTCGTTGTCGAGCATGTCCTGGACTTGCTTCTTTGTTTCGGCATCGTAGAGGTCTGTCAACCAACTCTTTGCTCTTTCTATGATTTTAGGATCCATGTTGTTTATGTTTAGATTATGATGATTATTTTTTTCGTGCGTCTGGCTGTGCCATCCGGTAGGGACTTACGTCGCCTGCTTACTGGGATGCCGCCCCTGTGGGGCTGGGATTATGAGGTTTTCATGCTTGTTCGTTAAGTTTTAGTTCTTCAATGCATTTCACCAAGCTGTCGCGCCAAAATGGAATTGTCCTGTTGGTGTAGTTCTTGATTTTCGTCTTGTCCAAGACGCTGTATGCCGGACGATGTGCCTTGGCGGGATACTGGTCGGTCGTAATTGGGTTGACTTTACAGGTCTTTCCTGCGATTTCCATGATGGCCACGGTGAAATCGTACCATGTTATGATGCCTTCGTTGGTGAAATGGAAGGTCTCGTGAACGGGGTTCAGACCATTTTGGTTGACGAGATGGATGAGCATTTCGGCCAAGTCGTAAGCCCAGGTTGGCGTGCCTTTCTGATCGCACACCACGTTGATCTCATCGCGTGTGTCGGCCAGCATGAGCATGGTCTTCACAAAGTTCTTTCCAGTGGCAGAATATAGCCATGCCGTCCTGACAATGAAGTAGTTGCATCCGCTCTCCCGAATCAGTCTTTCGCCTTCGGCCTTGGTGCTGCCATAGACCGATTGCGGTGCGACGGTCTCGCTTTCCTGATATGGACTTGTTCCGTTGCCGCTGAAAACATAATCGGTGGAGACATGAACGAGTAAAGCCTCATGTCTTTTGCAAGCCTGAGCTAATATTTGCGGTGCTTTTGCGTTGATTTTCAATGCCAAATCGGGTTCATCTTCGGCTTTGTCGACGGCGGTGTAGGCCGCGCAATTGATACAGACCTGAATTTCGTTGCTGGAGAAATAGTCTTCAACGGCTTGCGCATCGCAGATGTCGAGTCTATCGACATCGGTGAAAAACCAGGTGTGGATTTTATCCGTTTTGGCAATTTTTATGATTTCAGTTCCCAATTGGCCTTTGCAGCCTGTAATCAGAATATTCATAATCAGATGTTTAGAATTTATGTACTAAGGCAATGCCTAATGATTCCTTGAATTGAAGTTTCGGTACGTTGTCGACGACAGTCTCCACACCTTCGATGGTTTCGTAGACGGGGAAAGTCGTATTGTGGTCGTATTTCAGATGAATGAAAAGCACGGCGGAAATGTTCTTGTTGATGATGAAATTGACGGTGTTTTCCCAGTTCATGTCGATTTTCACGCGTCCGTCGTT
>JAZQPN010000009.1:0-5014 GCA_045628585.1 Bacteroidales bacterium
GGCAACTACCGTCCTGAATATTCTGCTGGAGGCGATAATGCTTTGATTGACGGAAATTTAGGCAGCAACGATTACAAAGACGGACATTGGCAAGGCTTCTACGGCACCGATGCCGACCTCGAACTCGATTTCGGTCAAAAAGAGAACATCAACAGCCTAAAAATCGGTTTCATCGTCAATGCAATCGACTGGATTCTGAAACCCAACGAATTGGAAATCTTCATTTCAAATGACGGCAAAGACTATAAACCCTACAAAACTTTCCAAATTCAAACGGAAGTCGAGACAAAAGGCAATTTCACCTTCAGAGAGACTTTTGAAACGCCCAAACTGAACACCCGTTATTTGCGGATTGTAATCAAGAACCCAGGGCTGATTCCCGAAGGTTTGCCTGGCGCAGGCTACGACTCTTGGATTTTCATGGATGAGATTGAAGTGCGATAATCACCGCAAATCCAGAAGTTTGCTTTGCAACCTGTTGGATTCAAAGCCATTGCCCGACAAGACCAAGTCAAAAATGACATTGTATTCTCTTGGCACTCTGAAAAAACATTCATATTCACCATTTTGAGATTCACTCAAAGATTCCAAATCGAAAAACTGCTCGGCAAGAACATCGTTTTGCCAACCTTTCCGATAAGCGATTGCATGCAGGAACATGCCCGAAGCCATACCCGGACCTTCATTGTCAACCTTGCAGTCGATTTTGAAAACCACGGAATGTTCGTCGTAATCAACGGAATGTAATTCGTAGGAACGCAAAACGACTTTCGGAGCATAAACTAATGGCAAAATCTTAACCGTTGAATTTGCATATCGTTTTGGAACATCACCTAATTTCCAGCCTTTGTCGGTCGTTTCCAAATAATAATAGCGCTCATTATCATAGAGATAATAACTTCCTTCAATGGTATTGTCGCCTTTTACTCCCAAAGCCAGATGATTGGGCAACGAAAGCAAAACCACACCATAACCCATCTCTCGGAGAATAGCCGCCATGAGAATCGAAGTGTCTTCGCAATCGCCGACGCCATCAACCAAGGTCTCGACCGGATAACGCACATATTCCTTCTCGCCCTTCGACTTCAAATCAGTGACATAATCCAACGACTGCACAAAAGCCACCACATTATAGACATTATCATAATCGGAATAACCCGATTTTTGTCCTGCCTCGCGGAAATTTCTCACTAAATCGCGCAGACATTCGCGGTCGTAATCCGACAAGGTGAAGCCGGCAAAATTATCGCTTTTATGAATGCACTGAAAACGATAATGCTCATACAAATCCCTGCTAACGTACAAGTTACACGACCACGAATCGTTCTTGTATTTCCACGAATGTGTAATGTGGTAATTGCCATTCTCTTCCGTAACGGAATGAGCGAATGCAGCAATACACACAAACGAAAACAACAAAAACAAAATGGCTCTCTTCATGGCACTTCTTTTCCAAGAAGAAACGCAAGAATTGAGCCAAAATTGCGAGTCGTTGAAACTTGTTGAAACGACTTTTATTTCACTACGCTTACACGCTCTGTATAGGCAGTTCCCTTTTCATCCATAATCCGTAGCACATACACTCCTTCGGGCAAACCCGCCACGCTGATTTCATTTGTATCTTCCACGGTTTTCACCATTTGGCCAAGGGTATTGAAAACTTGCACTTCGGAAACTGTCACACCTTCAATCCGAGCAACCCCATTGGTAGGATTAGGATAAACAAAAGTGCTTGAAAGTGATTCTTTTTCAGCAATATGCAAAGA
Organism: Bacteroidales bacterium; assembly: GCA_045628585.1. Lineage (GTDB taxonomy): Bacteria > Bacteroidota > Bacteroidia > Bacteroidales > F082 > Limimorpha. Next base: position 1,767 of record JAZQPN010000009.1, read on the forward strand.
CTCTCCAAATTGTGGAACATAAATGTTATACCCTTCAATCCAATTACGATACAGGTTAGGCTCTTCTTGAGCTTCAACCCAAAGGTTCAGTGCATCCACCAACCCATCGGTTACCGTTTCGCCTATCACAACTGGCTCTGTCAGCAGCCCATCGCCCCAGGAAGGAATAATAAAACCCGTGCAGTTAGCAATATCGCCCAAATTGGTGCCAAACAATTCCTCATACTCATTGCCCGCGCCTTGTTGCTCCCTCATGTGGGCAAAGCAATTCTCCACAAGACTGCCGTCCGAATTGTAAGCGACAATATAGCCTTGGTCTTCAAATCCATACAAATCATGCAGCAGCTCCGAATAGCAATTCCTGACCATGGCTTTATTTCCATTTGGATTTTTGACGGTTTCGTTGAAACACACGATGCCACCCATGTTTTTTGCACTATACGACCCCATCAGGTTACCATAGAAATAGCAATTCTCCACCACTGCATCTGAATAGCCTCCTTCGCAAAGATTGCGCAACACGATGCCACCGTTGTCTATACCAGCAGCTTGGGAATACATGTCCATCTCGTAAGCACAGTTGCGCACTGTGGAATTTCGGTTGAGACCGACAAATGCCGCCATATAGGTTCCTACCGGATGTGCATTTCCCACCAATCCCGATACTTTGAAATGACATCTGCAGTTTTCAACCAAAGATAGCGAATCGGCGACAGCGGCAACAAGTGCATCATAATAACGTTCATATTCTCCCGTAATCATATCAAAGGGATGCGCATAACTGTAAAAGCCTGAATTAAGGGACAGGTTCTTCACCGCGCCATGATACAAATAGCCAAACAAGGCCATGTCACGCCGAAGCACTTCATCTTCCATGGTGTTGTTGTAGTATATGAACAGCCCATAAATACGGTGATCCTGCCCGTCAAACACACCCATGAAACGGTGTTCGCGGCTTCCTATGGGGACGAGATTCATCAAGCCATATTTTTCTTCAAGGTCAAGGTCGGCCATCAGCCTCACGATACGCCCGTCGAAGTTGTCAGGTTCGCAGCCGTTCATTCCGTTCACTACACATGAAAGCCAAGCCAGACCTTCAGGCGTGGAGATTTCCACATTACCATCGGCATCCATTACATATCCATCAGGTTGCTCGGTAACGACATCTGCCCAATTGCCTTCGGTATCCATTACATAACTTTCCGGTTGCTCAGCAACAACGTCAGCCCAGCAACCGTAGCCCAGCGACCTCTCGCTTTCCTGTGCTTGCATCGTTCCGCAAACCAGCAATGCGGCAAGGATAAATGATAATTTCTTCATAGTTAATTCTGTTTTAGTGATTATTCATTTGCAAAAATAAAGAACAATTTTCAAAATACAACACAACTCGCTGATTTTTTTTGTTTTATGTTTTTAATCCATGACCATTATTCAAAATTCAGTTTCGCAGGCTCCCTATTGGCACAACACAAACACCATCACTCCGTGTATAGGGATAACTGCCATTGGCAGTAAGGACCATGAGAAACGATGGAACTCCCATCTTATCCGTGTCAATCTTTTTGCGCAATGCAAGCAAATTGGCAGCACCTTCCTCAATGAGTTTGTCGCCACCTAGTTTTATTTCGACCAAGCCGTAATGTCCGTTACGCAGATGCACAACGGCATCACATTCCAAGCCATTCTTATCCCTATAATGATACACTTTCCCATCAATAGGCTCGGCATATACCCTCAAATCACGGACAGCCATCGTCTCAAACAACAGCCCCATTGTGTTTAAGTCGTTCAACAAGTCGTTCGGGCCTATGCCGAGGGCGGCTGTCGCAACTGATGGATCCACAAAATAGCGTGTGTTTGAAGCGCGAATAGCGGTCTTCGACCTCAAGTTAGGGTTCCATGCAGGCATATCCTCCACAAGGAAAATCTTCTGCAAGGCCGAAAGGTAAATGCCCATCGTTGGTTCGCTAATGGTTTCATTATCGTTGGACTGGATGTCTTCAATCAAAACCGGCATTGACGCCTGCGTCCCCTGATGACGCGCATACGATTTCAGGATGCGCCTGACCCGGTCAGCATTCTTTTTAATGCCATCCATGCGAGTCAAATCCGATTCGGCAACAGCATCCACATAATCAAACGATTGGTCGAGTGCGATTTGCCTATCAATCATATTGACAGCTCCCGGCCACCCGCCACGGCACATCAAATAAGCGACATCTTCGAGGGTGAGCCTAACATCCTGATCCGCCTTGATGCTTTTCTGCTCAAACAACTCCTTCAACGAAACGATGCCTACCGAATCGTTTGACTCCCACAGCGTCATAGGACGCATCTTGAGCCAGGCAAAACGTCCCGTTCCCGTATGGCTAATTTCTTCGATGCGTGCAGGAACAGCCGAACCAGTTAAGATGAATTGCCCGACTTTCCCTCTGTGGTCAACGGCAAAGCGAATGCTGTCCCACACTTTTGGTATGAGTTGCCACTCATCAATAAGATGTGGCGTTTCGCCTTGTAGCAATCCCTCATGGGTCATATTGGCATCAATGGTAAAACGTTGCAGCTGCAACGGGTCGGAAAGATAGACAACGCTTTTAGCAGCTTGCTCTGCCGTGGTGGTCTTTCCGCACCACTTGGCACCCTCAATCAAGACTGCTCCTTTGCCAGCCAGTTTTCGAGAGAGCATTTCATCGGCAATTCGTTTATTGTATTTCTCCATACCTCGCTATTTTTCAGATGCAAAAATACAAATTTTACCATTTGGCCGAAAATAATTTTACCATTTGGCCGAAAATAATTTTACCATTTGGCCGAAAACAATTTTACCATTTGGACTCAATCATCACAAACTATTCCTTCACCCACTTCCCATGCAAGTCTTATCTTCCCACGCTCACGCGTTCATCTTACTTTCCCCAATAATCAGAGTTTTCCAACTCTTTCAGCAATTGTTTCACTGCCGCTTCAAGTTGTTCATCAATGCCTTCGGCCATCTTTTCAGGTGTGTTGCGGACTTTGATGTCGGGTTCCAGCTGAGTGTTTTCCAAATAGTTGCCTTCCTTTGTACGATAGCCCACCACCGGCAAGCCGAAATACAATGACGGATCCTGCAAAGTCTCCCAATTCACGCTCGACATGGTGCCCGGCACCGGCATACCGACCAAGCTGCCCATATTCTTGTGCTTATACACCCAAGGCGTGCCGTGCGCATTGCTGTAATTGGCCTCACCGATAATCATGATGGAAGC
>JAZQPN010000010.1:0-2747 GCA_045628585.1 Bacteroidales bacterium
ATCTTCCGAATCTTCAGAAAAAATAACCAATCCAATAGTATCATTTCCTTTTTTTGCCATATAGATACGGGAACAATCATCACCATCCTTGCTCTCAATCATAAGTTCAAACTCATTTTGGCTTAACTTTAAATCAATATCCTTCTTGATCCTTTTTATTGTGGCAGGATCATCGCAATCAATGACATACATGCCATGAACAGACTTCAATGAAATGTTATCACATTGGATGTTAAGTGCTTCTTGATACATCTGCTTGAACATGCTAGGCGAAATATAAGTAGTTTGAACTCCTTTCGCATCAGAATACTTGTTGTAGAACTTCTTGCCAATTTGGGCTTGGCTCGTGCTTGCAATGATAAAGGCAAACATCAAAAATACTAACTTTTTCATTTCTTTATGATTTAAATTGATTTGAGTTACTTTGTTTCATTCGACATTACAGTTTTTATAGTAGACATCGCTGCATTAGCTTTATCCATTCCGTCATTGAATTCTGACGCTATATGATTCATTGTTGAAGAAAAATAGGCATACGCTTCGCGAGGATCACTGAAAGTGTCTTTCGGCTCACTTTGCTTTGACAGCATAAGCCAAGCGAAACCAATCACCAAGACAAAGGTTGCTGCCATACAAAGCCATTTCATTTGATTTACCGGTTTATGGCCCTTTTCTTCGTTTTTCAAATTCTCGGCAAAAACCAAGGTGTTGATTAATGTATCTATATTGTGCTCCAAATCCGATGGAACCTTTTCCTGCTCATCATTGGCTATTTTTTCAAGTTCATTTAAGTTCATATTATTTCCTCCAGTTCTTTTTTAATTTGATTTCTTGAACGGCTTACCGTCACCCTTACATTTAATTCTGTCAGTCCCGTTCTTTTTGCTATTTCCTTGTAATCCAAGGCTTCCGTAACGAACAAAAGCATGATTTCCTTTTGTTTTTTCGGCATTCTGTTGATACAATCCAACACATATCTTAAAGTATCACGACTCACCACGGGGTTATCTTCAATGCCGATATTTGGAAGCATTTCCATGTTATCTGGTTTTTCTTCAATTCGCAATTTATTACGCCTAATTTTATCAACACATAGATTGTGAGTCATTTTAATGACAAACGATTTTGGGTCATCAATTATATCCAAGCTGTCTTTTGATGCCCACAACTTCACATAGACATCCTGAACGGTATCCTTTGCAGCTTCTTCATCGTTTAGCAAATGCATCGCTACACGATAAATTTGAGCATTTAGAGGAAGATAGGTCCGTTTGAATATCTCAGTTGTCATGCTGTTTTTCGTTTAAGTCACATTACCAAGACGAACAAAAAACGAATATGTTACAAAGGCGATCTAAATATTTTTCCTCCTAATCAAATGTCCTTCCTGGATTGCGGCAAAACTTGTCACCAGGCAGATTAAAATTGCGGGATATTTCAATCCTACAAATTCGTATGCGATTGGCAGCAGAAACAGCAGGAGTCCCGATACTTTGTTTGCCGTAGTGTGCGGCAGAACGAGTTTTTTCCAACAGACGAATCCCGAGACGATGTTGATGATTTTGATGCAGAAAATCACGATAATCCATATCCAAAGCCATGTCGGAATGTTGAAAACGGGCAGCAAACGCACGAGGCAAACTGCAACGAAAAGCAGGTCGGCAATGCTGTCCAATTTGGCTCCGAATGGTGTTGCGTTTCCTGTTTTTCGGGCGATGGGGCCGTCAATCATGTCGGAAAAACCGCAAAACAGATAAATGACGCCAAACGACACTGAAAGTGGCGCTACGAACCATAACACCACCGACAGCATCATTCTTGAAAAGGTTATGATATTTGCTAAATTTCTGAAAATCATTCGGTTTTGGATATGAATAATAATGGCTTCGACAGGCTCGGCCAGCTATTACTTCGACAGGCTCAGCCAGCTAATCGCCAATAAACTCCGTAATCAGCTTGAACAACAACTCGTAAGTCTCAAAATAGAAATGTTCGAAAGTGTCGTTGGCGGTGTGATAATACTGGAAAGCGTCGCCTTCTTCGTTTTCGTAGAAAATGCACGGAACGCCTTGCACGGCAAAAGGATAATGGTCGCTGTTGGCGGCCAGTTCGCCACGGTTGAGCGACTGGAAATAATGCCTTTTCGCGTTGATGGCTTCCATTTCGGCAAAGCCTTTCATGCCTTGCTCGCTGACCTCGCAATACTGCACGGGATTGTTGTCGCCAATCATGTCGAGATTGAAAAGATATTTGATGTTGCTCAGCGGAACAATCGGGTGGTTGACATAATAGGTCGAGCCGCGCAGATTGGCATCTTCGCCTGAAAACGCGATGAAAATCATGTCGTATTTCGGCTTGTGCTGGGCATAATATTCAGCCAAAGTGATGATTGCGGCAGTGCCCGAAGCGTTGTCGTTGGCACCTGGGAAATAGAGTTTTCTGCCCAAATTGCCCAAATGGTCGTAATGCGCCGTGAAGACAAAACAGCTGTCATGGCTTTCACCATTGATTTTTGCAATCACATTGCTGCTTTCGTAGTTTGACAAAAACTTGTTTTCAACATTCAGCTTGATGTTTTTCGCATCTCTGACGGCTTCGGCAGTTGTCCAGACAATAGGTTTTGCGGCAATGTTTTCGCCGTAGGCCTTGTAGAATTTCAGGCCAGTTTCCCAAGTGTAGAGCAAACCTGCATTGGGGCAAGTCGTGTCGCTTTGCAGAATGGAAAACTCCTTGCCGTGTTTGTAAGG
>JAZQPN010000011.1:0-6534 GCA_045628585.1 Bacteroidales bacterium
GTTTTCAACATTCCAGCAGAAAGCGCGAAGACCCAGTTCTGGTGTCTTTTGGTCTTGTTCTTTCAGCGTGTTGAGAATCGGTTGTGCTTTTTCGTCGTCGACGATGGTGAGGATGGCGTTGTTCAAGGTCGGCCAGGCGTGTGTGCCGTAGTGGGCTTCGCCCTTATTGCTGCCGTGTCCTTTGATTTCGTCCCATTCGGTAAAGCCTTGCACGCCGTTGCTGTTGAGCATCTTGGCGATTTCTTCGTAATAGGCTTGGTTGTATGCGATAAATATTGCTTTCATGGTGGATTTGACAATTAGACTTGTGGACTTTTTAGACTTTATTTTTTTTGACGGACGATTTTTTTTGAGGCCGTCATTTCCGCGCAAGCGGAAATCTCATTTTATTATTGGGCAATTGATTTTTTTTGACTAATGGACTTGGAGACTTTGCGTCTCCAAATCCATAATCAATATATCCAATTTATCTGATATTCTCCGTAGCCGTCAATGCCTTTTCGGCCTTGCGCTTTTTGCGGCGGACGGCGCGGGTTTCCAATGAACAATAGAATGCCGGGATGAACAGCAGGGTAATCAAGGTGGAAACGGTCAAGCCCCATGCCACGGTTACACCCAATGAGTTCCACATCTCAGCGCCTTCACCACGACCGAGAGCCAAAGGAATCATACCCAAGACTGTGGTCAGGGTGGTCATCAGGATAGGACGCAGACGTGAACGTGCGGCCTGAACGGTGGCTTCCTTCACCTCGGTGCCGCGTTCTTCAAGCAGGGTGGTGTAGTCGATGAGCACGATACCGTTCTTCACGACGATACCCATCAGAATCAGGATACCGACGAAGGCCATGACACCCAATGCCATATTGTTAATCCACAAGCCAATGAGAACGCCCGTGAAGGTGAACGGCACGGAGAACATGATGACGAATGGCTTCATCAGGTTCTCGAACTGAGCGGCCATCACGATGTAAACCAAGATGATGATGAGAACGAGCAGCACGAACAAATCGCCGAACATTTCCTGCTGGGTTTCGTAGTCACCGGCAATAGTGGTGACGATTTCCTGTGGTATTTCAGTCTCTTCAATGACTTCGTTTGCCATCTTAACAGCATCACTCAAAACCTGGCCTTTACCAAGCATAGCGGTGACTTTCACCAGACGCTCACGGTCCTTACGCTCGATTTGAGGAGGCGTTAGGGTCTCGACAACCTTGCCGAGGTCGCCGACGCGGACGGCCTGTCCGTAACCATTGTAAATCTTGATGTCTTCGATGTTCTCAATGCTCTGGCGGAATTCAGGAGCGTAACGCACACGGATGTCGTATTCGTCACCGTCTTCACGATAGTAGGAGGTAACGGAGCCTTTGATTCTGTTGCTGACGTATGTTGCAGCCGTCGTGCTGTTCAAGCCGTTCAAAGCCAGTTTTTCACGGTCGAAGTCAACTTGATATTCAGGCGTGTAGGCATCGCGGCTGACGATGACCTGCTTGATGCCGCGGTCGCGGAGTTTCTGTGCCAGTTCGTTGGCGATGCGGTCGGTGGTGCCGAAATCGTAACCGTAGACTTCAATCACGACAGATGATGAAGCACCCATGCCGCCGCCGCCTTCGTTGACATTGGCTTTCTTAATCTGTGGGATGGCATTCAGACGTGTGCGAATGTCTTCAGCGATTTCCGTCGAAGTGCGCAGACCGGCCTTGCGGCGTTCGGTCTTCGTGCCGATACGCAAGTTGTATGAAATAATGTGCGTACCATTGCTACGCATGGAAGCAAAAGCATTGTCGGAGTCGGCCTGACCGAAACTGAAGTTGCAGATCTTCACTTCAGGCATGGCCATGAATTCGGCGGCCAATTCCTTTGCGAAGGCACCGGTGACATCTTGTCCCGTACCGACAGGCAATTCGATGTTGATGGAAATACGGTCGGAGTCGCTCTTCGGCATCATTTCGGTCTTGATGAGCGGGCCGAAAACAATGACGGAAATCAGGAACAATCCAATCATACCGAAGAACACAACCTTGCGGTGGTTGACAGCCCAATTGATTAATCTTGCGTAACCGTTGCTGATGGCATCCAGACCTTTATTAATAGGTGTGAAAATGGCTTTGTGCAGTTTGCCCTGGTGAGGGTTCATCACAAGCATCTTGGCGCACATCATAGGTACTAAGGTCAAGGCGCCGGTGGTCGACACTATCATGATGATGGAAACGATCCAACCCAGCTGCTTGAACATCACGCCGGTGGTGCCCTTAATCATGGTCAAAGGCAGGAACACGGCCAACATGGTGAGGGTGGAGGCGATAACCGAAAGTTGCACTTCCTGCGTGGCATGAACGGCGGCTTCCTTTGGCTTCTCACCTTTTTCAATATGTGTCGTGATGTTCTCCAAGACCACGATGGCATCGTCCACGACCATACCGATGGCCAAGGAAAGTGCCGACATTGAAATGATATTCAGTGTATTGCCTGTTGCATAAAGGTAAATCAGTGAGGCCAGCAATGAAATCGGGATGGCCAGCACGATGATGAAAGTGGCACGCCAACGGCCCAAGAAGACGAACACCACGAGCATAACCAAAAGGAAGGTGATGAAAATGGTGTCTCTCAAGCTGCTGATGGTGCTGATGATGCTGGTGGAACCATCGACGATGATGGTGACCTTCACATCTGACGGCAGGTTCTTTTCGATTTCATTCAGTTTTTTCTTGATGCCCTTGATGACGTTTACGGCATTGGCATCGGTCTGTTTCTGAATGGTGATGGTGGCACCCTGAACGCCGTTGCTGTAAGATTCCTGTGAACGCTCTTCCGGACCGTCAACCACGCGGGCGATGTCTCTCAGATAGATGGGAGCGCCGTTGAAGCTGCCCACGATGACATCTTCCATTTCCTTAGCCGAACCGAATTCCTTCTGGATACGGATGTTGTAGGAGTTGGAGCCGATGTCCAAATAACCGGCAGGAATGTTTCTATTTTCGTTCATCAAGGTCGTCGAGATAGTTTCCAGAGCCAGATTGTAGGATTCCAGCTTGTTCGGGTCGACGTAAACCTGAATTTCACGTTTTGGGGCGCCGCTTGCCGAAACGGTACCCACGCCGCTCACACGCGCCAAAGGCGTGGTGATGCGGTCGTCGATGATTTTCTCAAGTGCGGGAAGGCTCTCTTCAGCGGTGACGCTCAAGAGCATGATAGGCATGTCTTCCGCATTGAACTTGAAAAGCACGGGATTGGTGCAGCCATCCGGCAGGTAGTTGCGCACGATATCCAGTTTGTCACGCACGTTGTTGGTGGCAGTCTCAATGTCGATGCCGCTTTCAAATTCCAAGGAAATGACGGAAGTGTTTTCCTTTGATGTTGATGAAATGTGCTTCAAGTCAGGCACGGCATTGAGGGTGTTTTCCAAAGTCTTGGAAATGTTGGTCTCAATATCCTGGGCACTGGCTCCTTGGTATGATGTCATGACCATGATGAAGTTGGTCTCCATATCAGGCAACTGGTTGATGGAGAGGTTCATCAGGGAAAAGACACCGAAAATGGCGATGGCAATGAACACCAATGCCGTCGTCACGGAATTATTTACTGCTGTTCTTTGTAGACTCATGGCGTGTTACTCTTTAACCTTTACTTCAATGCCATTCTTCAAACGTGCCTGACCTTCGGTGACGACTCTGTCGCCTTCGTTGAGGCCGCTGATGATTTCATACTTGTCGCCCAAACGCTTGCCGACTTCCACTAACTGATACTTGACGGTGTTGTCAGCTTGGAGCACATAAATGAAATGTTCGCCCGAACCCATTTGCTTGACCACGGAGACATCAGGAACGACAACGTGATGGTTGGTGCCGAAGTTGGCCGTGACGCGGGCAAACATGCCTGGACGCAGCTTCTGGTCCTTGTTGTCGACGATGACTTCAACAGGGAAAGTGTGCGTGTTGGCGTTGATGGTAGGGTAGATGAGGTTGACTTTGCCTTTGAACACTTCATTCGGATAAGCGTCGACAGTCACATCGAATTCCATACCGGTGTGAACTTCGGTGAACTGGCTTTCAGAAACGTTGATGAGCATCTTCACAGGCATAATCTGCTCGACGACGAAAATAGGCTGAGTCATGGCATACATGTCGCCCTTGTCGTAGTTACGGGCTGTGACGACGCCGCTGATAGGACTTCTCAACTTGGTGTTTTCCAAAAGGTTGGCGTAAGTCTTTTTCTGAATGTTGAGCGACATGACGGCCAAGTCGTAGTCGGCTTGCGAAACGCCGCCAATCTTGTAGAGTTCGGTGATGCGGCTCAGTTCGATGGAGTCGTTCACATATTGCAGACGGCTCTTGGCGAGGTTGGCATCGTCCATGATGGCGAGCAACTGGCCTTTGCCGACTTTCTGGCCGACTTCAACGTAAATGTTGTTGATACGGCCTGCCGATTGCGAAACGATGTTGTTCGTGGCATTCGGCTCAACGTTTGAGGTGTAGGTGGTCGTGATGTCGATGTCCTCAGCGGCAACACTGACTACGCTGACCAGTGGAGTAACCTGCTGTGGTTTTGCTGTCTGTTGCTCCTGTTTGCTATCCTTTGGGCCGCAGGCGGTCATCAGGCCGGCGGCAGCGATAGCGATGAATGTTAATCTTGTGTATTTCATTGATATAGGTATTAATTTCGTTTTTAATTATTCTTCTTTTCCTAACAATTCATCCAGCGAGGCCTTGGCCACCATGTAATCATAAATGGCCTGGTTCATGGTGAGTTGCGACTGTGTCAATGCCAATTGCGCATCGTTGAGGTCGACGAGAGTGATTTTGCCGATTTCATACATTTTTTCAGAAATCTGATAGCTTTTCAAGGCCAAATCGACGGTGTTCTTTGCTGCATCGTAGTTCTTGAGGCAGAGCGCCATCTTGTCCGTATAGTTTTTCATGGCGATGCGGAGGTTGCGCTCGGTGTCTTCCTTCTGCAGGTTCAGCATGTCGATGGTTTTTCTGGTCTGCTTGATGCTGAAGCGTTTTGAAAAGCCATCGAAAATCGGGATGTTGAGGCTGAGTGCAGCCGTTGAAGTGGGGTGCCATGTCAGTTCATTGTCGCCCATGGCCATGTAATTGTAGCCGATACTTGCCGCAAGGGTAGGGATGTACTGTGCTTTCTGCATCTTCAAAGTGGCGTCTAACTGCTTGAGCTGTATGCCAAACTGTTGCAAGGCGCTGTTGTTGCCCAAGTCGTTGCCGGCATCGAGCAGCAGCATGTCGGGCGTATAGTCCTCGAGGTTGCCGATGACTTCAATTTCGGTGTCTAAGTTGATGCCCATCAAGGCTTTGAGTTGCCATGTCGCAAGCTCCACGGTGTTTTCGGCGCTCGAGACATTCGGTTCGGCGTTCATCATGTTGACTTTTGCGCGGAGCATTTCCTGCTCAGAAGCCTTGCCTACGTTGTAACGCTGCATGGTGCGGTCGTAGTTCTTTTCGGCGTTGTCATAGACCTGTCTCATCAAGTCGAGGGATTCGGTGGCCAGCAGAGCGCCATAAAAAGCCTGCTTGACTTGCGAAATCAACGACACTTTCGAGGAACGTGCCTGCTCGATGGCCATTTCAACATCCAGAGCCGAAAGTTTCAGGCTTTGCCAAAGCTGTGCGTTGACCAAAGGCATGGAGGCGGTAGCGCCCACGTTGATGTTGTTGTCGCGGCCCACCTTGATTTCCATCGGGTTGCCGCCCATGTCCATTACCATCACTTGTTTCAGCAGGGTGCGCTGGTAGGAACCGCTGGCACTGATGTTAGGGTAGAGTGAGGCATAGCTGCCTTTCTTGGCATAACCGCTTTTCTCAATGGTCATGTCGGCCATCTTGATGGTGTTGCTCTCTGAGAGTGCCACTTCAAGTGCTTGGTCCAATGTTAGTTGCACGGGCTGCTGCGCCGTGACGGTTGTCATTCCGGCAAAAATGGCGGCAGCAGAGAGGATACATAATTTAAGTCTGTTCATTTTGATTAGCTGTATTTTTTGATTATTTTATACCTATTTAATATGCCTTCTTTTCACTTTGCAAAGAAACACAAAAAAACGCTTGGCAGAATAACAATTCAACGAAATAAATGGTTGCTTCAACGAGTAAATTTTTAGGCAATAATTTACTTTTTATACCCAGCATGAAAGCTGTAAAATGAAAAAGGCCAAATTGTATATTATTGCCAAATTATATCGTACATTGGTGGATTGTTTTTTTATGTGAATGTGTAGATGGCGGGGAATAGATGGTGTCTTGCATTTGCTTTGGCAAGTAACTGTTTTTTATTAGTTTGCAATTATGAATGGACTTGTTGACAGGCGCACCTTCAGATGTCTTTGCATGCCAAAAACCATGACAAATTGAGTGATAAGGGATTCTCTGAAAGTTGGCTAAAACTCAAAAGAGGGTGACTAAAAAGTTTAGTCATCCTCTTTTTTGTTTTCGCGGCCATTGCCATGATTCTGTTATTGACAGCTATCGTGCAAAAAAATGGCTATTATTTTGAAAAACAAATAAATAGCCATTGTTATTTGACGGG
>JAZQPN010000012.1:0-2248 GCA_045628585.1 Bacteroidales bacterium
GATTCTTTAGGCAATCTGTAAAAAAATGTGTGTTTCTTGACAATCAATTATTTTTTGCTAAATTTGCCGCGTAAACATAAAAATTAACGTTATGATGAAAAAAATACTGATGACATGGGCTATTTGCCTTGCGTTTGCCGGTATGGCGAATGCAGAAACGGAATACTTTTGGTTTGATTACGGAAATGCCGATGGCTGGACGACCATTGATGCGGATGGCGATGGCTTCTGCTGGCTCAATTCAAAGGACTTGGATGGTAACAATTCGGGCTATCAGGGCGGCTACTGCATGATGTCGAAGTCGTTTGATTTCAATGCGGGCTATCTTACGCCCGACGATTATCTGGTTTCGCCACTACTGCATTTCCATAATGCACCTGCCATTTGCTTCTACATCTCCATGAACGAAATCGTGGATGGCAACGACCATTTCGGCGTGGCGGTCTCGACAACGGGCAACACCAATCCCGCCGATTTCACCATGATTTACGAAGCGGATGTTGTACCCGGCAGAGCGCATGGACAATGGTGGTTGCAAAAAGTCGATCTTAGCGCATATAGTGGTCAAGAGGTGTATGTCGCCATCCGCCATTTCGGGGCTTCGGGCCGACCGAATCTTTGCCTGGACAACATCACCGTGGCAAGCAGGCTTTTCGACTACGAGCCATTGGTGAAAGGAACTGACATCATGCAGCAATGGAATGTGAAGCGGACTTTTGAGAATTTTATCTGGGGCAATTATTGGACTGATATTTTCACTTTGGAAGACGAAGTCGAAATTGATGGCCTGACCTACCGCGAAGTGCAATACGACCATTTGGGAAACGGAAATGTGCATACATACGGCTATATGAGGGAAGAGGATAAAAAGGTGTATTATCGTCAAGGACAGGAAAGCCCTGAATTTGTCTTGTATGATTTTGGTTTACAGATTGGCGATTCTTTGGCGATATATGATGATGGTGAATATGCTGAATACCTGAAAGTAACTGCTATTAGGGAAGACTATTTGATTTTCGAACCACGTACCACTTATATGCTTAATTACGACTTCGGACAGTCACCTGATTATTGTTATGATTATGGCCTTGATGTCTGGCATGAAGGCATAGGAAGCGAGCGTGGCGTTGTGTTCAGATTTGATGGTTCATTGGGAAGTGATGAACGGCTGCTGTGCTATCATGAAGACTATGACTTGATTTATGGCGGCGGCAATTGCAACCAAAGCAACTTGTCGGTTGAGGAAAATGAAGACGAAATTGAAGATTTAGTGTTTCCTAATCCAACAACAGGCGTGCTGAACATTGCAATGAAAGACTTTCGGAATGTGGAGCTTTTCAACAGCATTGGACAGCGCGTGCTGCAAAGCCATGAAACGGCTCTCGATTTGAACAATCTTCCGGCAGGTGTCTATTTCCTGAAACTCACCGACAATCAAGGTGCCGTAACAATGCAGAGTGTGGTGAAGAAGTGAAACATCACCATTCACCCATCACCATTCACCCATCACCATTCACCCATCACCCCTTAAAATCCTGCCAGTTCCATAGTAACCGTAGGAATCAGCAGCAGGGCGCCGATGACAATCAGCACGAGGATGAATTTCCAGATGAATTTCACCCACTTCTCCCAAGGGATACGCGCCACACCGAGGGTGGCAATCAGCACGCCCGAAGTCGGAGTGATCATGTTGGTGAAGCCGTCGCCAAACTGGAACGCCATCACCGTCGACTGACGCGAAATCTCAATCAAATCGCTGAAAGGCGCCATGATAGGCATGGTGATGGCCGCTTTCGCCGAACCTGACGGAATGACGACATTAATCAGTGTCTGAATGCCATACATGATTTCAACCGAGACGATTTGTCCCGCATTGTGCATCGATTTCGAAAGGCCATACAAAATGGTGTCGATGATGCCGCCATCCTGCAAAATGATGACGATGCCGCCCGCCAAACCCACGATGACCGCTGCTGAAAGAATGTCGCCCATGCCTTCCACGAAAAGTTTGGCAATGTCACTTGCACTCTTGTCAATCGAAAGACCACTGGCAATGCCCATAAACAGGAACAGCGAAGCGATTTCCATGATGTACCAATCGTAGCCCAACACGCCGACAATCAGATAATAGACCGTTCCGAAAAGCATGGTCAGGATGAAATAATGCACCGACTTGCGCAAGGCAAAGAAGCCCAAGACCGCAAACACGGCCGCACCGATAGGCAATAGGCACAAGGTGGCAGAATTA
>JAZQPN010000013.1:0-6162 GCA_045628585.1 Bacteroidales bacterium
TAAAGGGACGTTGAAAGATTATCGGAAGGCCTTAAAAAAGCATCGTGTAACAATTAATGAATATGTCAATGGCTATGAGTATTGGAAACTGAGCGAAAATGAACGGGATAAGTTCATTTCCAAATCGGAAATGCATTGCATTTACAGAAAGATGATTCATGGACGAGTCCGTAACGTGTTCCATAAAAAAGATTTGTTTCTGCAAAGTTTCAAGCATTTTGTGAACAGGGAATGGTGTTTGGCAAAGGACATTTCCTTTGGGGAATTTGTGGATTTTGTCAAAAGGCACGAATGTATCCTGAAACCATTGGATGGCACGTGTGGAGAAGGCATTTCCAAGTTAGTCTATTCTGAAGGACAGGACTTGCAATCGGTATATGAGAATTGTAGGAAAAACAATTATCTGATTGAAGAGTGTGTTCCTTCATGTTCCGAAATTGCAGATTTTCATCCTCAATCATTGAATACGATTCGTGTTGTTACAATATCAAAAGGAAACGATTGCATTGTTTTTGGGGCTTTGTTGAGAATGGGTGCTCATGGAAGCATTGTCGACAATACCCATGCGGGAGGCGTGTTTGCCCCTATTAATGTTGTAAATGGAATGATTGAAGTGCCAGCAGTGGACTCAAATAACAATAAGTACACAACGCATCCCGATACAGGAAAAATGATTGTAGGCTTTAAGATTCCTTATTGGGATGACATTGTCGCGAAATGCAAGGAAGCCACAAAAGTGGTGCCTGATACTATTTTCGCCGGTTGGGATGTCTGTGTATTGCCTGATGGCAAGGTTGAAATTATAGAGGGCAATCATGCTCCGGATTTCGATGGAGGCCTGCAAACTCCGCTGAAGATTGGTGTTAAGGAGAAACTATGTAATTCTGTGAAAAGTCTTTATGGATTTAATCCTAAAGAACTTATTCCCTTGTTTAGTAAAAACTATAACGATTATGATTTTTTTAGTTATTAGTTATTATATGATTTGATAATTTATAAAATATACGTTTATGAATACAAATTCCCGTTTTAGTCGCTGGTTTAAGCAGACTTTGACAAAAATATCACCCAAGCTGAACACAAAAGTGATTTATTTTTTTAAGTTCAAGAAAAGACTTAATTTGAAGAATCCGCAAACTTTGGATGAGAAGATTCAGTATCTGAAGTTTCATGACTATTACAAGAATCCCCTTGTCACCCAGTGTGCCGACAAATATGCCGTGCGCGACTATGTGAAGCAATGCGGTTGTGAAGAAATACTGAATGAACTTTATTATGCCTGGGATAGTGTGGAAGAAGTTGAATGGGATAAGCTCCCTAATCAATTTGTCATCAAATGGAATTTCGGTTGTGGACAAAATTTGATTTGCTATGACAAGTCAAAGCTGGACATTGAAGACACCAAAAGAAAACTGAAAGAATGGTATAAACTCCGTGATACCTTTTATTTGACATATTCTGAAATGCAATATAAGGGTATTCCTCCAAAGTTGATTTGTGAAAAGCTCATCGAGACAGAAGATGGTGGGTTGCCAGTTGATTATAAGTTGTATTGTTTTCATGGTCGGCCAGACTGTGTGATGACCTGTGTGGATCGTGCTTCAGGTCATGCAAGTTATTATTTTTTAGATGAAGATTGGAAACTGAAGCGTATTAATAAAAAAGGTAAAAATGCACCTGAAGGCTTTTCTATCCCGAAACCTCAGAATGCAGATTTACTATTCGAGTATGCAAGAAAGTTATCGAAATCTTTTCCGTTTGTCAGGGCTGATTTCTATCTGGAAAAAGGTAAAATCACCTTTGGGGAACTTACATTTACGCCAGGAGGTGGTTTTGACACAAATAGATTACCGGAAACTCAACTTATGTTTGGCAACATGCTTCATTTGAATCATTGATATTAGAATTATGAAAACCATTACTTCAACATTTTTCCGTTCAAATAATTATGGAGCTTTGCTTCAAGCTTATGCCTTGCAACGTACAATCATTTCTCTTGGTCATGAAAATGTCATTTTGAATGTCCAATATAAACCGAGTGGAAAGAAGAAAAAAATTCGTAGTGTTAGGGATTTGTATTTCCGGTGTCTTAAATTTATCAGAGGCGAAAAAAGTGTTCAGCTTACAAGGCATTTTGATGATTTCCGTGCCAACCGTTTGCTTTTTTCTGAAAGATACTATTTGTCAAAGGAATTGGAGGAAAACCCTCCTCAAGCCGATTGCCTGATTACCGGAAGCGATCAGGTGTGGAATTTTCATACCACTCCTTTCATGAATAGCCGTTTGCTGAAATATGGTGCTCCCGACCTGTTGCGTTTTAGTTATGCGGCAAGCATAGAGGTGATGGATTATGATGAGAACCAAAAGCAGAGGATGAATGAAGCCTTGTCGCATTTTCAGGGCATTTCGGTCCGCGAAGAATCCGCCAAGGAATACTTGAAATCGTTTACTGATTATGATTGCCAACGGGTATTGGACCCTGTTTTCCTGCTACAGGCGAAGCAGTGGAACCAGATAGCGAAGGAGCCTCGTGTAAAAGGGCCTTATATTCTTTGCTATCAGGTTCAAAGCAATAAGAAAATGCAGAAAACGGTGAATGAGTTGAAGAAACGCACTGGCTATCCTATTGTTTCTATATGTAACGGATTGAATAAATGGATACGCTCCGATTACACGTTCTTCGATGTTTCAATTGAGGAATTTTTAGGACTTTATCGTGATGCGGCGGTAGTGGTTAGTGCATCATTCCATGGTGTTGCTTTCGGGTTGGTTTATGAGAAACCTGTGTATGCCATGGTTAAAAAGGCAAGGGCAAACAGAATTAAGGAAATTATGGGATTATTTGGACTTTCTGATTATGTGATTAGCGAGGATAGCAATGTCTCAGTTCCGAACTATTCTTCTGATGCGATAGCTGTGATGCGTTCGAAAAAAGAAATGGAAATTGAAGCATCAATGTCTTATTTGAAAAAAATGTTGTCAAATGCCAACTAAGCGAGAGAGAAATATTTACATTTTTATTTTATCATTGCTTAGCATTTTCCTTGTTTTGAAAATGTTAAGGGGGTTTACGGAAAGTGAAGAGCAAGGAGGCGTTTGGAATATCATCCAAGGTCTTTTCGTGGTTTTTGGCGTGGCGGTTTTGATTGGCGGGAAAGATAGGTCTTTTAAACAATACCCTTGCATAAGGTTGTATGTGGCTTTCATGCTTTACATTTGGTTTTTGTCTATGTTCCCTTTCTTTTTGGTTTCCCGGATGAGGATTAACAATGTGTTTGGTTTTTTGACAGTTCCATACGGAGTAATGGTTCTTTTGCTTTTTTATCAGATTGCGAGTCATGTCAAAATTGAAGACCATCGTTTGTTTCTTGTCATTACATTTTATGTGATAGCCTTTATTTGTTTTAATGCATTACGGTCGTTTCGTATGTATATATCTGATAACCAAGGTGCTATTGCGGATGTGTACTATGTTGTTGGTCTATTGCCTCTTATGTTTGTTTATACGTCAAAGAAATTTAGTGTCATTCCATTTATTGTAGCCTGTATAATTGTAATGATGTCTGGCAAACGTGCTGGTTTCTTGGCTTTGGCAGTTATTATGGTTATATATTTCTTGCTGGGCTCAACCGAAAAGAAAAAACGGGGACTCCTGATAAAAAGAATATTCATCTTTTCAATTGTTGTTGCTGCTACTTTTTATGTAATTACAAATCTTGTCAGTCAGTTTGGTTTGAATATGTTTGACCGACTCGGAAAGTTGGAGGAGGATGGAGGTTCTGGTAGGGCAGATAGATGGAATTTGGTATGGAACTCATTATGGAATTATTCGAATTTTCTGCAACTATTGTTTGGTCACGGGGCTGGTGCTACTTGGCGATTAATTGGAGGTCATGCACATAATGACTTTTTGGAGTTTTTCTTCGACTATGGTTTTCTGGCTGTGTTGATGTATGTTTTCTTTTTTGTGGCACTATTCCGCGAAGGACTTAAGATGTACCGACATAAATATCATTATGCAAGAGAGTTCATGTGCTCATTTGTCGTAGCTTTGTTTTTGGCGTCATTTTCTTTTTATGCCATTGATTGCACTCACATTACCTGCAGTTCGGTGTGTCTCGGACTTTTGTTAGCAGATTGGAATAAATTTAAACAAAACGGATATGCAAGAATTACAGAATGAAAAAAGACATATTGTTGTCAACGAAAGTTTTTGTTGTGGATGTTCGGCTTGTGAAGCTGTTTGTGCGCAGCATGCAATTACAATGAAGGAGAATGAAAAAGGTTTCATTCTCCCATCAGTTGACGAAAGCAAATGCGTGAATTGCGGATTGTGCACAAAAGTCTGTAACTTTACAAAAGAAAAAGTCAACGATTCAAACATCTTATCAGCGTTTTCTCTTGTTGTTAATGAGGATGAAGTGCTGAAGAAAAGCACTTCAGGCGGTGCTTTTACTGTTTTGAGCGATTATGTCCTGAAAGATGGTGGTGCTATAGTAGGTTCAGTAATGCAAAATGACTTTTCTGTAGAGCACATTATTGCGGAAAATGTGGCTGATAGGAACCGGATGAGAGGTTCAAAATATGTCCAAAGCAATACGCAAGGTGTTTTCCCGAAAGTGAAAACAATGCTGCAGAATGGACGTAAGGTTCTTTTTTCAGGCACGCCTTGCCAGTGCGCTGCTTTGCAGTCATTTTTGGGAAAGGAGTATGATAACCTCATTGTTGTTGATTTCCTTTGTCACGGAGTCCCAAATAACAGATTGTTTAAAGATCATATTGCCTACCTTGAACAACAATATGGCAAGAAAATCGTGGCATATTCGTTTAGAGACAAGTTGTATGGTTGGGATTCATACAATAATGTTGCCGTGCTTAACAATGGCAGACAGAAATCTAGATGGATAAATCAGGCATATTATAAGTTTTTTGTTAGAGATTTCTCTCTGCGCGAAGCTTGTCATCATTGCCCTTATCGGAGCACGCATCGTCCTGCCGACATCACGATTGGTGATTTCTGGGGCATAGAAAAGTTGACCGGCATTAAAAACAACAAAGGCGTTTCATTGGTTTTGGTACATTCTCAAAAAGGACGTGATTTGTTGGACAATGCAAGGTGTAATTGTGCTATTGCAGAATTCCCAATTGCGAAGATTTCACATCATATTGCATTGGTTCCATCCAAACCCAATAAAAATAGGGAGCAATTCTGGAAACTATATGAAACTAAAGGATATGAGGCGATTGTTTCCCGTTATTTTAGCAATTCTGTAAAAGATCGTATATTCCATGAGATTCGAAAGCTCGTGAAAAGATGGAAATAGATTGCTTTATACGCTTTTATTTATTGTAGATTTTGTTGTATGGCAAATAACAAACTTTGTTACATAGGCAATAAGGCTGCCCGATATCGTGAATCGGTTTTTTGCGCCATTGATGCGGAATACGATTGCGAATGGTATTTCAGCTTGAATAAGTCCGATATTAAGGAAATGGATTTGTCATTGTTGAAGAAAGTGACAAAATATCCTATATTGGGTAGCCCAAACAAATTGTATTGGAAACGGAAAGTGCTGAGACTATTGCTGCGAAAAGATTTGCATACGTTTTTGGCATTATCAGAAAGCAGATGCATCACCGATTATGTGTTTTTCGCTTTGGCAAAATTGTTGAAAAAGGATGTGTATGTTTGGACGCATGGATGGTATGGAAAAGAAACAAAAACGGAAGCTTTTCTTAAACTTCGGCAGTTTGATTTGGTAAAAGGCATTTTTGTTTACTCAAATTATGCGCGGCAGTTAATGATAGAACAAGGAATTCCTGAGAATAAAATATTTACGATACATAATTCCTTACATTATAGTCAACAGAAAGCCTTGCGTGAGTCCATTTCTCCGTCAACAATATATCAAGAGCATTTTGGAAATGTTAATCCGACGATGGTGTTTATTGGTCGATTGACGAAAGTCAAGAAACTTGATATGGTGATTGATGCAATCCAAATGTTGAAGGACAGAGGAAAAAACTATAACTTTGTTCTTGTGGGTGATGGCGTTGAGAAGCATAACCTTGAAACAAAGGTTAATGCAATGGGAATGCAACAGAATGTTTGGTTCTTTGGTGCGTGCTATGATGAGAAACAGAATGCAGAGCTCATCTATA
>JAZQPN010000014.1:0-1501 GCA_045628585.1 Bacteroidales bacterium
CCAAACGTATAGTGTAAGCAGATTGTGACATATTGATTGTGATTTGATGGTAATTTGACTGCAAAAATACATCTTTTTAGCAATATCATTTGTGTAAAATGAACAAAAACAGATGGACTGAATGATTTATTTTTACAATGCCTCTTCAATCCAAGCCCCGATTTCTTCTTCAAGCGTTTCTGAATATCCGACATGGCTGTGAAGAATAGTGCCGTCTTTCCCAATCAGGTATAATGTCGGATAAGCTGTAACATTGTATTCCTCAGGTAAGTCTCTGTCGGAAAACAGGACTGGATATGTCACATTGCGTTTTGCTAAGAAGTCTGCCATTTGGTCTTTTTCAGGGTCGTCCATTGGGTCGATGCCGAACATGGCAAAGTCTTTGCCCTTGTACTTCTCGTAAAGGCTTTCGAGTTGTGGAAACGCCATGCAGCAAGAGCCGCATCTTTTGTAAAAGAAATCGATGAGCACGACTTTGCCTTTCAGGTCGACAAGGCTGATGGTGTCGCCGTTGAGGTCGGGCAAGGCCCATGAAGGTGCCAGTGAGCCTTCAGCCAAACGCTCGGGCGCAACGTATGGCTCGTAATCCTTTAAGGTGGCATTTTCAGGCACGGCTTTCATGCTGAGCAGGTTTTCGTCGAAATCGTCAAAGGAATAATCGTTCAGCGTAAACAATTCGTATTGATATAAGGTGTCGTTTTGTTCGACAATATCAAATGCGACGGAATACTGAATAGGCAAAAATCCATCTTTCAGAATCCAGAATTTCATTTCGTGGCGGATGCCTTTAAAATATTCGTCATCGTCTTCCTTATCATCATTAATTTTCTCGTTGATTGTCACCAAATAGCACGAATCGCCGTGGAGTGTGGTTTCCGACGATTCAAAGTCATACAAAAGTTTGGTGAGGGAGTTTTCCATCACGAGCGGAGAACAGCTTTTATCCGTGAAAAGGGTGAAGAAATCAAAATTGTGTTTGAAACTATTGATGTTGCCCGACCATTCTTCGCAATCATAAACAATCCAAGTGCTATCATAATCATAATAAGCGACAAGGCTGTCGCCAAAATAGATTTGCTGATTGCAGTATGTTAATCCATTGTAACTGTTGGATTCTTGATTGTTGAAATAGAATCCGAAAATGTCATCTTTTTTCACTTTCATGAAATGACAGACATGATGCGATACGGTTGTGTCGTTATCATCCATGTATTTTTTGGAAAATGTCATGTCATAATAGCCTTTTTTGATGGATTGGCAACGGGTAACGGCTTTCTTTAATATCAGCTTTGTATCGTCAGATTGTGAGCATGAAGTGCAAATGAACATTGCGCTCAAGCTGAAAAGCCAAAACAGGGTGCAGGTGAGTTTTTTCATATCGTTGAGATTTTGAATTTGTGCAAAGGTAGTGTTTTTTAAGGAATCTGAACCAAAAATTTCTTACCTTTGCCCCAAATTTGTTTTTTATCATGTTAGTAAAGGAAAATGTTTTAGAAGTTTT
>JAZQPN010000015.1:0-7292 GCA_045628585.1 Bacteroidales bacterium
GGCGTGCTCATTTACATCGCCGTGAAAGACCACAAGTTTGCCATCCTTGGCGACGAAGGCATCAACCAAGTTGTTGAAGAAAACTTCTGGAACGATGTAAAAGACATGATGGCCGCCAAATTCCGCGAAGGCCTTTTTGAAGAAGGCTTGGAAGCTGGCATTCTGCGCTGCGGCGAGAAACTGAAGACTTATTTCCCATATCAAAACGACGACATCAATGAAATCAGTGACGAAATATCATACGGAGAGTAGCGAGAGTACGAGACTGCGAGACTGCGAGACTGCGAGACCACATACTGATGGGATTTTGAGGTTGTTTTGGGTCTGCCTTTTACTTGTGCTTTGCAGCACAATCAAGGCTCAGATTCCGAGCAAACCTTATCCGCCACGTTTGGTGAACGATTTCACAAACACATTGAGTTACAGCGAAATCGAAACTTTGGAACGGAGGCTTGTGGCATACAACGATTCCACTTCGACGCAATTTACCGTGGTTTTGGTCGACGACCTTCACGGCATGGATGTCGCGCAATTTGCCACGCAACTGGGCCACGATTGGGGCGTAGGACAAGGCGCAAAAGATAACGGCGCAGTCATTCTGGTCAAACCGAAAAACGAGAAAGGCAACGGGCAGGTCAACATCAGTGCCGGCTATGGTCTGGAGCCTTACATCACCGATGCGGCAGCCACAGCCATCATACAAAAAGAGATGATTCCTTATTTCAAGGAAAACGATTATTACCAAGGCATTTACAACGCCGTGACGGTGATGATGGACTTGTGTTCCGGAAAATTCACAGCCGATGAATACACAAACGGCGACAATACAGAAGCCATTATTGCGCTCATTCTCATTATTATAATCATAATACTGATAATCAAATCGTCAGGCGGCACCACCTATTCCGGCGGCGGCTCCAACGGCCATGTCATTTTCATGCCAGGACCAGGTAGTTTTGGAGGCGGCAGTGGCGGCTTCGGTGGTGGTGGCGGCTTCGGCGGTTTTGGCGGCGGTCATTTTGGTGGCGGCGGTGCCAGCGGAAGTTGGTAAAAAACACAGTATTTTTCTTTCATTTATCTCAAAACGAACACGATATGGCAAACGCACCAATCATAGAACTCGAAGACGCATCTATCTTTCAGAAAAGCAACCTGATACTGTCGAATGTCACTTTCACCATTTGCAAAGGCGAATTCGTTTATCTCATCGGCAAGACCGGCAGCGGGAAATCGTCGCTTCTGAAAACCTTATACGGCGAACTGCCCGCAAAAGACGGAAAAGTGTTTGTCGCTCAGTACGATTTGACTGACATTCGTCGCCGCGACATTCCTTATCTGCGCCGCAAAATCGGCATCGTCTTTCAGGATTTCCAACTGCTTTTCGACCGCACGGTTGAAGCTAACCTTGAGTTTGTGCTGCGCGCCACCGGCTGGAAAGAAGAAGATGAAATCTCAAGCCGCATCGACGAAGTCCTTGACAAAGTCGGACTGAAAGACAAGCGTCAGAGCATGCCCCACCAACTTTCCGGCGGCGAACAGCAAAGCATTGCCATTGCGCGCGCCTTGCTCAACGACCCGCTCATCATTCTCGCCGATGAGCCTACCGGCAACCTCGACCCCGAAACCACCATCGACGTGATGCGCCTGCTCCGCAAAATCAGCGAAAGCGGCACAGCAGTTCTCATGGCCACCCACAATTACACATTGATGCAAAAATATCCGTCGCGCGTGATCAAATGCGACAATGGGACGATTTCTTGCTCGGTGATGGATTAAGACGAAAAAATCGTGTTAATGAGGATTTTAGCATTCTCCTCATTTCGATACAATTGCTTCATCATGGCATCGCGTCCCTCGATGTCGTCTTCTGTGAAATCCTCATCCATTAAGCGCCTGATTTCTGCGATGATTTCCTCGGGTTCATCTTTCACGACACATAGCGGTTGCAATGCCGTTCCTTTCAGCATATCCGAATTGACCAAGCAGAAGCGCCCATTATACAAGGCATTCAACAATTTCAGTTTCAATCCGGTAGGCTGACTGGTCACCAAAATATTGATTTGCGCCTGACGCAACAAGTCGATCATTTCGGCATCATCGGGATTGGCCGTCAAAGTGATGTTCGGATATTCCGATGCCAATTTCTGTAACTTTTCCGACGGATTCAAACCCGCAATCACGCACGGAATTTCCAATTCGGAAAACACGTTTTCAATCAACCATTCGGCGGCATCGGCATTTTCACGCACTGACAGATTGCCGTGATAAAGGACGTAATCGCCCCTACCCGACTCCGAACAAACCGAATCCTGAGCATTGAAGCCAGGCAGCAATATCGTCTTGCCATAACGCTTCGAGAAATAATCGAAATCCTGCTGCGCAATGGCGAAAATCCCCTTTGCCTTAGCCATAACCGGTTCATAACGGCGCAGTTTCACCGATTCCGCCAAATAAAAAATCCTTTTCCAAAGGCTGTGTTCCGATTTGCCCAAGGCACGGTAATAATCATGCTCAACATTATGCGCACGGACAAAAATCTTTCTGTCTTTCAGTCGGTTATCATTCAAAATGGCTGTCGTATGCAAACCTTCGCAAAGAATGGGATAATTGTCTTTCTGAAGCTGCTTTGCCAATTCCTCCGAACTGCGCGAAGTGACGATATAAGGCAAAAGACTCAACTGGCGGGCAAACGAAGTGTCGCGTTTGTAATACAACACCTCATAACACAACCTTTCCAAAGCAATTTGCCGCCCGCGGCCATATTCATAGCAATGTAAATGGACCTTTATTCCGCTATCAGTGAGCGCCTTAATGCGGTAAAACACATCAATGACACCGCCATAGTTGGCAGGATACGGCACATCAAATGAGATAATATGTAAATGCTTGTCAGCCATAGTGTTGATAAATTGCGAGCAATGCCTTTTCTTCGTTTTCCCAGCGCAGATCCTGAGCGGCTACAGTCAGATTCTGTTTCCATTTTCCATATCTTTCAGCATCGGAAAGTGCATCTTGAATAGATGCTGCAATCGTTTTCGGGTCGTGATTTTCAATAAAGGAACCTATATCATATCTTCGGATAATTTTCTCTATTTCAGTCAAATGAGATGCAATAATCGGCACACCTGCCTGAATGAAATCGAAAAGTTTGTTGGGCAGACTGAAACGGTAATTCAAGTTGGTATCCTTATCCAAGCAGAAACCCAATTCCGCATTTTGCGTATAGGCCATCATGTTGGCATACGACATGCGCGGCAAGAAACGCACACGGTCAACAATATTCAAATCAATGACCATCTGTTTCAAAATGGGCAACACATCACCGCCACCGATAATCATCAAATGGCAATCGTCCAAATATTGCATGGCCTGAACCAGTTCTTCCGCACCACGCTGAATATTGATGCCAGAGCCTTGAAGCACAAGCAGATGTTTGTCGAGCGGCAGTCCCAGTTCAGCCTTATCACCCTTTGACGGCAATGCTTTTTGCGGCGGAATATTACGGATGACATGCACCTTGACACCATATTTTTCGCGGAACAAATCGGCAATCGAATCGCAAACCGTGATCATTTCACCCAATTTCGGAACGGCAAATTCTTCAATGCGTTTCCAAACACGCTGCACTTTGGGACGATGAATCAATTCCGGCGTCTCGGTGAAATATTCATGGCTGTCGTAAATCATCTTGATGCCTTTCAGACGAGAAACAAAAAAATTCGGCAAAATCGTATCCAAATCATTGGAAAGCAAAAGATTAGCTCGATGAAAGAGCAAGAAAAAGAAAAGACGGATATTGTATTCCGCATAAAAGCAAGGCCCTTTTTCAAACAGCAATTTCATGCGATGCGAAGCATACGGGCGTTCATCCATAGGCGGACTTTTACGCTGCTTACGACCCACCAAAAGAACCTCATAACCAGCCTTTTGCAATGTCAAGCAAGACTTGTTCACCCTTTGGTCTGTCACCAAATCATTGATTACCGATACGATTACGCGCTTCAAAACTAAAAGATTTGATTGCAAAGTTAATTAAATTATCAAATTGCATCGTATATGTTCAGGAAAAATGTATTTTTGCAGCAACTTTTGAGTAAATTGCAACGAAGATTTGAGTAATCCGTAACAAAGATTTGAGTAATTTGTA
The DNA here is from genome assembly GCA_045628585.1 of Bacteroidales bacterium. Taxonomy (GTDB): domain Bacteria; phylum Bacteroidota; class Bacteroidia; order Bacteroidales; family F082; genus Limimorpha. Next base: position 4,148 of record JAZQPN010000015.1, read on the forward strand.
ACGAACTTTTGAGTAATTTGTAACAAACTTTTGAGTAATTTGTAATTAAGATTTGAGCAAACCAATAAATAAAAATTGAGCCATGGAATTTGTCAGAACATGTTTCGATTCCGTCTTGGAAAGGATGAAAGAACCGAGGAATAAAATCCAAGTTTTAGCAGGACCTCGCCAAGTCGGAAAATCAACCTTAATGAATCAAGTAATTGAAAACCTGACAATTCCCGTATCTCTTTTCAATGCCGATGGCATCAACGAAAACGACACAGACTGGGTTAGGCGTTCTTGGGAATCGGTGAGAATGCAGATGCGCAACAACAACTATCAGGAAGTGTTGCTCGTGATTGATGAAATCCAGAAAATCAAGCAATGGAGCGAGGCCGTCAAGCGCGAATGGGATGCTGACACGCGCAACAACATCAACATTAAAGTGGCGCTTTTAGGCTCATCGCGTCTGTTGCTGCGCAAAGGACTGACAGAATCATTGGCAGGCAGATTTGAACTGATTCGTATGGGGCACTGGACCTATCAGGAAATGCGCGATGCCTTTGGATTCACCTTGGAACAATGGATTTATTACGGCGGTTATCCAGGTTCAGCATTGTATATCAACGATATACGGCGTTGGAAGCGTTACATAAAAGACTCACTTGTAGCGCCATCCATCGAAAAAGACGTCATTATGACCTCCAACATCTACAAGCCCGCCTTGATGAAACAGCTATTCGAACTCGGGTGTTCCTATTCAAGCGAGATGCTTTCGTTGACCAAAATGTTAGGTCAATTACAAGACGCCGGCAACGTCACGACATTATCCTCCTACCTTGAAATCTTAGGTCAATGCAACCTGCTGACCGGTATCAGCAAATACGCCAAAGACGAAGCCCGCAAGCGGCAATCTCCGCCTAAACTACTGGTTTACAACAACGCGCTGCTGACCGCCTACAAAGGCAGAAGCTACGAAAAAGACTGCATCGATCCTGTAACTTGGGGTCGTTGGGTAGAATCGGCCATTGGCGTTTATCTGCTTGAAATTGCCGAAGAAAACGGTTGCAAACTCTATTACTGGCACGACAGAGCCGATGAAGTGGATTTCATTCTCGAATATCAAGGCGAAATTCTCGCCATCGAAGTGAAAAGCGGACGGCGCGGCATGAACAGCGGATTGCCAGAATTTTGCAAAAGATTCAATCCGAAACGCGCTTTCGTTGTGGGAACCGACGGCATTCCCATCGAGGAGTTTCTAAAATTCGATGTCATGCAATTATTTGATTGATAATATTATACAACCCATATCATGCAAGAGCAATTTTCATTAAAGACATATAACAGCTTCGGATTCGATGTCAAGGCAAAACATTTCGTTGAAATCCAAAACGTTTCCGACTTGGAAAAACTGATTAGCAGCGGCATTCTTGAGACCGAAAAGCACCTGATTCTCAGCGGCGGAAACAACGTGCTGTTTTGCGATGACTATTTTGACGGAACGGTCGTTTATATGAATATCAAAGGAATTGATTTTTTGACAGATTCAACGGACAGCATCATCGTGCGCGCATACGCTGGTGAAGATTGGCCTGATTTCGTGCAATTTACCGTTGAAAACGATCTTCACGGATTGGAAAATCTCGCTTATATTCCGGGCAAGGTTGGGGCAGCACCTGTGCAAAATATCGGAGCGTATGGTGCAGAACTGAAAGACTGTTTTTTGCAATGCGAAGCCATTTGTCTTGCCACGGGCGAACATCGGGTTTTCAAAAAAAACGAATGCAAGTTTGCATACCGCAACAGCATTTTCAAATCGGAACTGAAAGGGAAATATGTCATTGTTTCCGTTGATTTTCTCCTGAAACGCGATGCTCAACTGAATTTGGAATACGGAAATATCAGAAATTATCTCACTGAAAACAAAATAGATACACCAACATTACAGCAACTCCACGATGCCATCTGCGCCATTCGTGATGCCAAGTTGCCCGATGTCAGGAAAATCGGCAATGCCGGCAGTTTCTTTAAGAATCCTGTCATTGAGAAAGCCCAATTCGAGACCTTGCAAAAAGCCTATCCCAATGCGCCACATTATGCCGAACCCGATGGAAAAGTGAAAGTTCCGGCGGGATGGCTTATTGAAAAGGCTGGTTGGAAAGGCTGGCGCGATGAACATGTCGGGGTTTACGAAAAGCAGGCTTTGGTTTTGGTGCATTACGGCGGCGGAAAAGGCTGCGACATCGTTGAATTGGCAGAAAAAATCATGCAATCCGTCAAAGAGAAATTCGGGATTGAGATTTCACCTGAGGTGAATTTCATATAAAGTTGAACACGGATTGCACGAATTCAACGGATAATGATTTTACATTCAAAACTTTTCCGTGTAAATCCGAAGAATCCGTGTTCAATTCAAAATCAGCGTTTTATCCGCACTTTTTTATTCCAATGCGCCTTTCAGATCAATAGCATTCGCAAATCCATGCCGTTCACAATAATCGGTGATGCCAGCTGCAACCTTAGCCGAAATGGCCGGATCAATGAAATTGGCGGTTCCAATTTCGATTGCCGATGCGCCTGCCAACATAAACTCAACGGCATCGGTGGCGCTTGAAATGCCGCCCAAACCGACTACAGGAATCTTCACCGCTTTTGACACTTGCCAAACGCAGCGCAAAGCCACCGGCTTGACGCAAGCGCCCGACATGCCGCCCGTCACCATGGAGAGTATCGGTTTGCGCTTCTCGGCATCAATAGCCATGCCTAACAAGGTGTTAATCAGCGAGACGGAATCAGCACCAGAGGCTTCGGCTGCCTGCGCAATTTCAGCGATATTGGTCACATTGGGCGACAATTTCACCATCAAGTGTTTGTGATATACCTTGCGCACTTCGGTAACGACCTGCGAGATGCCCGAACAAGTCACGCCGAAAGCCATGCCGCCTTGACGCACATTCGGACACGACACATTCAACTCGATGGCTGGAATATTCTCCAACTCATTAATCATCTCAGCCGCCGTCACATAATCCTCTATGGTTGAGCCAGATAAATTCAGAATCACATTGGTGTCGAAATCCTTGATGCGCGGATAAATCGTGTTGATGAAATATTCCACGCCCTTGTTCTGCAAGCCGACGCAATTCAACATGCCCGATGGCGT
>JAZQPN010000016.1:0-3555 GCA_045628585.1 Bacteroidales bacterium
CATCTGCGGCATCACGGAGGAGGAATTGCGCACCAATTTCGAGGAAGAAGTGGCAGAACTGGCATCTGCCCAGAATATGACGGTTGATGAGACCTACGCTGCACTTCGCGAGAATTATGATGGCTATCATTTTTGTGAAGATGATTTACCGGGAATTTACAATCCGTTCAGTCTGCTCAACGCCTTTGCCAACAAAAAGATTGACTATTACTGGTTCGAGACCGGCACGCCGACCTATCTCGTGGAATTGCTCAAGCTGCACCAATACAACCTCTCTGGCATTGAAAAAGAGGAAGTCGTGAGCGACGTGCTGAACAGCGTTGACATCGCTTCAACCAATCCGTTGCCAGTCATCTACCAAAGCGGCTACCTTACGATAAAAGGCTACGACGAAGAATTCGGCTTGTTCAAATTGGGCTTCCCGAACAAGGAAGTGCGTCAGGGCTTCGTGCGTTTCCTCATTCCGAGTTATACCAATGTGGATGCCGTGGGTTCGGGCTTCGAGATCAGCCGCTTCGTGCGTTCGCTGCGCGAAGGCGACATCGAAGGCTTCATGGAACGCTTGCAGTCATTTCTGAGCGCCTGCCCTTACGAGCTAGAGCCTCAGCAGGAGCGCCATTTCCAGAGCGTGATGTTTATCCTCACGGCGCTTTGCGGCTATCACGTTGAGATTGAAAGCCACACCAACAAGGGCCGCATGGATATGACCGTGAAAACGAAGGATTACATCTACATCTTCGAATTCAAGTTCAACAAGTCGGCGGAGGAAGCCTTGGCGCAAATCAATGACAAGGGCTATGCCGAACCTTTCCTGAGCGATGGCCGCCAAATCGTGAAAATTGGCGTGAACTTCAGCACGGCCTGCCGCAATATCGACCGGTGGGTGGTGGAATAAGGTGTTCTATATAAAGGACAAATTGCATTTGTTGCCAGATGAAACCTCGAAAAATGAAAGTCTTGCTAATTGTTCTTTTGGCCATTCTTGCCTTTGTTGTGGTAAAAGCCGTTTGGGTTGGCATTGCCACAAGGCATCACGGTGACTTTGTCAGCGAGAAAGAAGACATCCTTTTACGGCGTGATTTCCTGCTCGAAAAGGTGATGACGAGTCCGCAGCAACTCATCGAAGAGATGCCGCGTCTCGTCGGGCCGCAGTTTCAAGGCGAATGGGCCTTGTACAGTTGCTCCATGTTGTCGGCGGCATTGGTGAACACTACATTGATTTACGGTGAAGAGCGCGAAGAAAACATTGCCCGCATCGATAGCTTGATCAAAATTGTGATGTCGCCCGAACTGCGGGCATACGACCGCGAGCGCTGGGACGAAGACCCATTGGAGACGCTTGACGGCGACAAAAGCCATGTCTCATATCTGAGTCACCTGGCTTGGATGATAGGCGGCTACAAGCAAATCGGTGGCGATGGCAAATACGACGATCTTTACCGCAGGCTTTGCGAGACCATGCACCGCAGGCTCCTTGACACGCCTAACATGAATCTGCCGACTTATCCCGACGAGGGCGTCTATGTGCCCGATATGCTCGTGGCCATAGTCGCTTTGTCGCTGTATTCCCAGCAGAACGACGGCGAGTACAGAGCGACCGTAGAAAACTGGATAGAGCAAGCAAAGCAGCAATGGCTCGACACAGAGACCCAATTGATCTCGTCGTTTCTGCCTGACGGAACAATGGGCATGTACAAAAATGCGCCCATAAAAGGTTCCTACACGGCTTTGAGTTGCTATTACCTGACTTTCGTTGACAAAGAGTTTGCCCGTGACCAATACGAAAAACTGAAAGTCCATTTCCTGCAAAGGAAACTGATAACGGGTTTCAAGGAATACTACGACAGGCGCTGCTGGCTCGGGATGGACATTGATGCTGGTCCTATCATCTGCAACCTTAGTCCTACGGGGACGGCCTTTGGAGTTGGAAGCGTCACCTTTTTCGAAGACTGGGACTTGCGGAAAAGCATGTTGAAGACGGGCGAGATAGCCGGTACGACATGGCGCAGCCAAGGCAAAAGCCATTACCTGTTAGCCGACATGGCTTTGGTAGGCGAAGCCATCATGCTGGCAATGAGGACTGCAACGGAGTGGAAGTGATGAAAATCCAAGTAATAGACAAATATTAGGGTAAAATCTTCGGAAATTATAGAATATACTGGTGATTTGAGCGTTCAAAAGTTATAAACAAAAAAGTATAAATTATGCGGCAACCCAATAACCACCAAAAACTGGCACAATCAAGGCCATCCTTTTAGTGAGAATAAAAAAATAACCTGTAACGAAAACAATTGTTTTTTACTTCGCTAAACGCAAATCATCGTAAATGAAACGTAAATTGTCGAAAATTATAATCGTCTATATATCAGATTAATTTATGGAAATTCATGTTTAATTTGTGGAAATTTGTGTTTATAAAAACGATATTGATATGTGTCAGAATTGTCTCAACTTATTATTTTATCGTTACTTAAGACGGAATTAAAACATTTTCTTACTTTTGCACATTAAACGGTAAAACAACACGGTTATGGGACGGAAACTGCCAATCGGGATACAAAGTTTTGAAAAGCTCAGAACGGAAGGCTATTGCTACGTAGACAAAACTGCACATATTTTCAATATGGTGACAGAAGGATGCTATTACTTCCTTTCGCGCCCCCGTCGTTTTGGCAAGAGCTTGTTCCTAAACACTTTGGAGTCGTATTTTTTTGGGAAAAAGGAACTTTTCGAAGGCCTCGCCATCGCGGAACTGGAACACGACTGGACGGAATATCCTGTGCTGCATCTGGATTTGAACACGGAAAAATATGAACTTCCTTCGACCCTTGAAGAAAAATTGGGTACGGTTCTTAACCAATGGGAATTGCTTTATGGCCGCGACGAACATGAAAAATCACTTGCTACGAGATTCGAAGGCGTCATCCGTCGTGCTTATGAGAAAACTGGCCGTCAGGTGGTGATATTGGTCGACGAATACGACAAGCCGCTGCTTCAGGCCATCGGCAACACGGAATTGCAGGATGCCTACCGCGCCACGCTGAAAGGCTTCTACGGAGCCTTGAAGTCGATGGACGGATGCATCCGCTTCGCATTTCTCACCGGAGTGACCAAGTTCGGCAAGGTGAGCGTTTTCAGCGACCTGAACAACCTTCGCGACCTTTCCATGCTGCCACAGTACCACGGCATCTGCGGCATCACGGAGGAGGAATTGCGCACCAATTTCGAGGAAGAAGTGGCAGAACTGGCATCTGCCCAGAATATGACGGTTGATGAGACCTACGCTGCACTTCGCGAGAATTATGATGGCTATCATTTTTGTGAGGATGATTTACCGGGAATTTACAATCCGTTTAGTCTGCTCAACGCCTTTGCCAACAGAAAGATTGACTATTACTGGTTCGAGACCGGCACTCCGACCTATCTCGTGGAATTGCTCAAGCTGCACCAATACAACCTCTCAGGCATTGAAAAAGAGGAAGTCGTGAGCGACGTGCTGAACAGCGTTGACATCGCTTCAACCAATCCGTTGCCAGTCATCTACCAAAGCGGCTA
>JAZQPN010000017.1:0-1840 GCA_045628585.1 Bacteroidales bacterium
TGAAGAAAAATTGCCATTTAGGTTTATGGAAATTTATCGTACCTTTGCATTTTCAATTTTCAATCATGCAGCATCAGCAATATTTTTTAAGGCATGTCGCCGAAATCATCAGTGCGCGGCTTGTCGGAAACGATGAAAACAGAGCAATCAGCGACTTGCTGATTGATAGCCGACAACTTGTTGCTGCCGACCATGCCTTGTTTTTCGCTTTGCAAAGCGCCCGAAACGATGGGCACAAATATATCCATGACTTATATGAAAAAGGTGTCCGCGCTTTTGTCGTGACGCAACTGCCAGATGAGCCTTTTGCCGATGCGGTTTTTCTTGTGGTCGGCGACACTTTGAATGCTTTGCAGCAATTGGCTGCTTATCACCGTGCGCAGTTCGATATTCCGGTCATCGGCATCACGGGCAGCAACGGGAAAACGATTGTGAAGGAGTGGCTTACTCAGATTTTGAGTGCCGATTTCAATATCGTCCGCAGTCCGAAGAGTTACAATTCGCAAGTTGGCGTGCCGCTTTCGGTTTGGCAAATGAACGCTGAAAATCAGTTGGCTGTGTTTGAGGCAGGTATCTCGCAACCCGAAGAGATGATGCCGTTGCAAAATGTCATCAAACCGACGATTGGCGTGTTCACCAACATCGGCCAGGCTCACGATGAAAACTTCATCAGCCGTTTCCAGAAAGCGGGCGAGAAACTCAACTTGTTCACGCAGGCGGAAAAACTGGTTTACTGCATGGATTATTTTGACATTCAGCAGGTTGTTATCCGTTCAGGCCTTGGCTCAAAAATTAAACTGTTCACTTGGAGCCGTAAGTTTGAGGATGCCGATGTGTTTGTAAAATCGGTTCAGCAAAGCGAAAAGAATGCGGAAATCGTATGCATTTATCAAGGCTCAGCTCTGAATTTCACAATTCCGTTTGCTGACGATGCTTCGGTTGAAAACGCCATTCATTGCATTTGCGTGGCTTTGCTTTTGGGGTTGCAACCCGAGCTGATTGCGCAGCGTTTGCTTTCGCTGGCATCGGTAGCCATGCGCTTGGAAATCAAGTCGGGCATCAACAACTGCACGATTATCAACGACTATTACAATTCCGATGTCAATTCCTTGGCCATCGCCCTTGATGTGATGAACCAGCAGCGGCAGCACAAGCGCAAGGTGTTGGTCTTGTCCGATATTCTGCAAAGCGGCCGCAACGAATATGATTTGTATGCTGAAATTGCGCATCTTTTGGAAAAGAAAAACGTGGATATGTTGGTCGGCATTGGCGAGGCCATTTCTCGTCAGGCCAAGCAGTTTGCCATGGAAAGTTATTTCTATGCCAATGTCGGTGATTTTCTCACGCATTTTCCTTTCTCGAAATTCAACAACCAGACGATTTTGCTGAAAGGTGCGCGTGCCTTTGAGTTTGAGCAGATCAGCAAGGAATTGCAGGAAAAGGCACATGAGACCGTTCTGGAAATCAACTTCAACAATCTGGTCAGCAATTATAATTATTACCGTTCGAAGATCAAGCCTGAGACCAAACTGATGGTCATGGTGAAGGCTTTCGGCTACGGCAGCGGCAATTTCGAAGTGTCGAACATCATGCAGTTCCGCCGCGCCGATTACCTGACTGTGGCTTTTGCTGACGAGGGTGTCGAACTGCGCCGAGCGGGTATTAACCTGCCCATCATGGTGATGAGCCCTGAGGTGAATAGTTATGACAACATCATAAAATACCACTTGGAGCCGGAGGTGTTCAGTTTCCGCAACCTCACGATGATTGAAAACGCGATGGAAAACATGGCTTTGCCGGAAGCGCATCCGCTGAATATCCATATTAAATTGGATACGGG
>JAZQPN010000018.1:0-9658 GCA_045628585.1 Bacteroidales bacterium
TGCCTGAACTTTTCGTCAGGGGTGCTGGTGGCAACTTCTTCTACGGGAGCAACTTCCGTAGTGTTTTCAGTTTCAATTTCCGCTGCCGAAATGCTATCTGCATTGACATTTTCGGCTTCAACGGTTTCTTGTGCTTCAACGGTTTCTGCCGTTGGGGCTACTTCTTCAACTTTCTGCTTCTTAGGAGTTTTCTGCTTTTCGCTTGATGGTCTTGAAACCAAGGCAATCACTATGCCGATAATGCCTAACGCAATAATGCCGATAATAATGTATTTCAGATTCGATTGGATTCGGTTTGATAAAGGCTCTTTTTCGTATTGTGCCACAAGTTTGCCGTCGTAAATGCGGTTTTCGGGCAGCATGACACACTTGAAACCAATGAATTTGTAACCTTTAGGAGGAATGATATAATCTTGTACATCGTGGCCGTCTTCAAAGAGGGAATAGGGACAACCGTCCATTTTTTCCCCATCTCCGGCATCGATGCTGAAGTGTTTTTCTGAATATTCAGCCATTTTTAAACTCTGTTGTATTTGGGGTTATTTTAATGTCTTGTTCAGTGAAATGAAATCAGGATAAGCCAATTGCTGGTTGTTAATCTTGATGTAAGGCTTGACTGTCAGGCCAACATTGACAGGTTCGCTGTTTGCACCGGCCAATTTGAAGGCCAGATTGACAATGGCATCTGCCGATTCGCCGCTGAAAAGCTGGAACAAATCGGTTGTAATCGGGATGGAAACCGAACCTTTGGAATTGGCGGGAACATTCACGCCTTGGTTGAGCGTGGTGCTGACGACTTGTTTCCCGTTTAAGGAAAGGACATAATCCATCTTGGCCATCGAAGCTGCAATTGAATTTGGATTGTTGACGTCAAGATTTACATTAAAAGAAACAGGCAGGCTCTTGTTTATCAAAGCATTAGTGAGACTTAAAAGTTGCGAAACGTTAAGGTCGTTTTTCGACATGCCTCGGTTAAGGTTGATGCCTAACATCTGGATGTTGTTGACATTGTTGAAATCGAAAGTGCAGTTGACAAAATTGTACATCTGTGCTGCTTGGTTGGCGACTTGGGTAAGGGTTTCGCAGGATGAAAGTCCTAATGCAACAAAAACGATGATGAGTGCTCTTTTAATTCTTGACATGACTATTTCTTTTTGATTATCAATTACTTTATTATGAAAACAGCAATCGTAGCCAAGCATAGATGGCTACTTTTATTAAATTTGCAATATTACAAAAAAAGTCGGTTGAAACACCCGACTTTTTTGAATTATTTTCGCTCGACTTAATGCCTTGAAAATACTATGCCTCATTGTGACGGTTGGCTCTCTTGCGCTCCAATTCGTCGAGGATGATTTTGCGCAGGCGCAGGCTCTTAGGCGTGACTTCAAGATACTCGTCGTCGCGAATGTATTCCATGTATTCTTCCAATGAGAATCTGACAGGCGGAATCAGTCGGATGGCTTCGTCAGAACCTGATGCACGCACGTTGGTGAGGTGCTTTTCCTTGTTGATGTTCAGGACGATATCGTTTGAACGTGTGTTCTCGCCAATGACTTCACCGGCGTAAACGTCTTCATTCGGATTGACGAAGAAAATGCCTCTGTCTTGAAGTTTCCAAATGGCGTAAGGAATGGCTTGGCCGGTTTCCATCGAAATCAGGGCGCCGTTGTTGCGGCTCGGCAATTCGCCTTTCCATGGTTCGTAATCCTTGAAGCGGTGCGAAATGATGGCTTCGCCTTCGGTAACGGTTAATAGCGTGTTTCTCAGACCGATAAGACCTCTCGATGGAATGTCGAAATCCAAGCACATGCGGTCGCCCTTTGGCTCCATTTGGGTCATTTCGCCCTTGCGTGTGGTGACTTGTTCGATGACGCGGCCTGAGAAATCTTCAGGGACGAGTACCGTCAGACATTCGATTGGTTCGCATTTCACATCGTCGATGTATTTGATGATGACCTTAGGCTGGCCCAATTGGAATTCGTAACCTTCGCGGCGCATGGTCTCAACCAGAATGCTGAGGTGCAGAATGCCACGACCGTAAACCATCAGTGAATCAGGCGAATCGGTGTCAACAACTTTCAGGGCAAGGTTCTTCTCGGTTTCCTTGTAAAGTCTTTCACGAAGGTGGCGCGAGGTGACGTATTTGCCTTCCTTGCCAAAGAAAGGTGAGTTGTTGATGGTGAACAGCATGCTCATCGTAGGTTCGTCAACCTTAATAGGAGGGAGGCCTTCAGGATTCTCGTAGTCGGCAACGGTGTCGCCGATTTCAAAGTCGTCGAGTCCCATCAAAGCGATGATGTCGCCGGCTTGGACAGGATTTTTCGTGCGTTCCTTGCCAAGGCCTTCAAAAGTGTAAAGTTCCTTGATGGTTGATTTCACCAGCGAACCGTCGCGCTTCACCAACGAAACGTTTTGACCGGCTTGCAGGATGCCGCGCTTCAGACGGCCTACAGCGATACGGCCAACGTAGGAACTGTAATCCAAAGAGGTAATCAGCATTTGTGGTGTGCCTTCTTCGTATTTGGCTTCCGGAATGGTGTCGATGATGACGTCAAGCAAATGTGAAACATCGCTCGTTTCATGCTTCCAATCGTCTGACATCCAGCCTTGTTTCGATGAGCCATAGACGGTGGGGAAATCCAACTGGTCTTCGGTGGCGCCAAGGTTGAACATGAGGTCGAAAACGGCTTCCTGAACTTCATCAGGACGGCAGTTCGGCTTGTCGACCTTGTTGATGACAACGATAGGTTTCAGACCCAATTCGATGGCTTTCTGCAACACGAAACGGGTTTGAGGCATTGGGCCTTCGAAGGCATCAACCAAAAGCAGCACGCCGTCGGCCATGTTCAAAACGCGTTCCACTTCGCCGCCGAAATCAGCGTGACCTGGAGTGTCTATGATATTGATTTTTACATCTTTATATCTGACTGAAACGTTCTTTGAAAGAATGGTAATGCCGCGTTCGCGTTCCAAATCGTTGTTGTCGAGAATGAGCTGACCGGGCGTTTCTTCCGATTCCTTGAAGAGTTTCGACTGGTGAAGAATCCTGTCAACCAAAGTGGTTTTGCCATGGTCAACGTGAGCAATGATGGCTATGTTTCTAATACTCTGCATATTGTAAAAATTGTTTTCTCCAAAAATTGAAGCTGCAAAGGTAGTGATTTTTGGCGGAAGATATTGAAATTTGGAAGGAAAAGTTTTGTTGAGCTTTGCAGTTTGATTTATTTTTCAGCAAATAATTCCGGTTCGTTTTCAATAAGGTCTTCGGCGAGATTCCTGTAATCAAGGTTGTCGATGCCATATTTTCCGATTTCAATCATTTTGGCTAAACGGCTCGAGTAGTAAATCTTCATTGCTTCCCGTTCGGTAATTTGCTTGATTTCGGCTAAGCAATTGATAATGTTCTCAGCCAACCTTTCGCGATAGAATTTTGTGAGTGTTGCCTGGTCAACCATTTTCCACCTCCATTTCGTAACTTCCTGTATATGTGAGCAAATCAATTATTGCACACTGCGATTTGATGCAGATTTGGTCGTTTTTCTTGTAAAACTTCAATTCTTTCAAAGCTCTGTCTTTATCCCATAATCCTGAAAAAAACATATCAACGACTTTGAAAACTTCATCGTTTGCAACATTGCCAATAATCATATCGAATTGTTTGCCTACATCGTCACCTCGTCTGTTGGAACACACGAAGTCAAGCCATTTTTCATCGGCTGAATCGAATCTGAGTATTTTAAAATCGTTAAGGTTTTCTTTTAGTTCGTATTCGTTAATAATAGCTTTTGCTTTTTCCCTGTCCGATTTTCTTGATGCCCAACGTTCAGCTTGCTTGCGAAATGTGGTAAGATAAAATCCAGGACCGAAATCAAGATTTCTTTTTGAATGATTGATGTCAGGGTGTTCAATGACTGTCGTTGATCCGTGATAAACTTTCATAACCTAACTCCCTTTTCTTCAACGTATTCGCTAATGTCTTCGGTAAGATACTCCATGCCTAAAGTGTGAAGCGTGTCGTAATGCTTGATGATGTAATTGTCAAGGATTCCAGTCCGGTCGAGAATGGCGTAGACTTCTGTCGGAAGTTTGTGCCATTTTTCGGCTAACTGATGTATGACGAACACTGAAAACCTTATTTTCTTGCTTTCTTCCATTGCGAGATGCGAATTATCATTGCGCAAAAATAGTCAATAAATTGGAATTGTGGCGAATGTGTGTTTTACTTTTTTTTGGCTTGTGAAATCAAATTTTGCCAAAAATGCCTATTTTTGCAAAAACGAACAACAATGAGCGAAACAACAAGAGCTGTCTTACAGCAGTACTGGGGCTATCCGTCATTCCGTCCCATGCAGGAAGACATTGTGGATGCGGTGGTTGGCGGTCGCGACACCTTGGCGCTTTTGCCCACGGGCGGCGGAAAGTCGATTTGCTTTCAGGTGCCGGCGATGGCAATGGATGGCATTTGCATTGTCATCACGCCGCTCATTGCCTTGATGAAAGACCAGGTCGCTCATTTGGTTGAAAAAGGCATTCCGGCTATGGCAATCTATTCGGGAATGCATTCCGATGAAATCGCTTTGGCCTACAATCAGGCGGTTTTCGGACGCTTGAAATTTCTGTATGTTTCTCCTGAAAGGCTTCAGACTGATCAGTTTATGGAGGCTTTGAAACGCATGAAAGTCTGCCTGCTTGCCGTTGATGAATCGCATTGCATTTCCCAATGGGGCTATGATTTCCGTCCGCCATATCTGAAGATTGCTGAAATTCGGCCTTACATTCCGAAAACACCTGTTTTGGCTTTGACGGCCACGGCTACGGCAAAAGTTGTCGACGACATCCAGCTTCGTCTCAGCTTCAAGCGGAAAAATGTTTTCCAAAGCAGTTTTGAACGGAAAAACGTGACGTATAATGTTGTCCGTGAGGCGGATAAATATGGCGTTTTGTACCGTAAACTGAGTGCCATGAAATCGGGGAGCGCTATCGTTTATGTCCGAAACCGCAAGAAAACGCAAATCATTTCGGATTGGCTGAATTCCGTTGGCATTCCGTCGACATTCTATCATGCGGGTTTGGATTCAAAGGTGCGCGACGAGCGTCAGGATTTGTGGATGAAAGGCAAGGTGAAAGTCATCGCCGCGACCAATGCTTTTGGAATGGGCATCGACAAACCTGATGTGCGTCTGGTCATTCACATGGATTTGCCGGACAGCATTGAGGCGTATTTTCAGGAGGCAGGACGTGCGGGACGCGATTTGCAGCCGTCGGAGGCTTTTCTTTTGGTTTCGCCTGCCGATATTCAGAAACTCAAGGATGATTTCGTGCAGTCTTTTCCAGAACTTGAACGCATTAAATTGATTTATACTGCTTTAGGTAATTATTTCAATATTCCGGTCGGCGCAGGCGAAAATGTTTCCTATCCTTTTATCATTGCTGATTTTGCCAGCCGTTACGGTTTTTCGGTTTTGGAGGTGTTCCATACCTTGAAAATCCTTGAAAAGGAAGGATTTTTCGTGCTTTCCGAGGCTTTCGATGAGCCTTCAAAAGTGATGGTTAAGGCTTCGCGCGATGATATTTATGGTTTTCAACTTACTAATGCTCAATATGATGGCTTGATTCAATATCTGCTGCGCAATTTGCCGGGCGTCTTGACTGATTTCGTGAAAATCAATGAGGAAACCATTGCGAAGAAAACGGGTATTCCGCTCGATAAAGTGATTTCGCAGTTGAAGAAACTCGATGAATATCATTTCCTTTCCTACGCACCGCGAAACGACAAGCCTCAGATCCTTTTCTTGCATGAATTTGTTGATACAAAGCATTTTAACCTTTCAAAGGAAAACTATCACGATAGGAAAAAGGATGCTGAAGAACGCATCAAGGCGGTGATTGCGTTTGTCAACAATGATGATGAATGTCGGAGCGTGCAGCTGTTGCGTTATTTCAACGAAAAGACCAACAGGCGTTGTGGCCGTTGCGATGTTTGCTTAAAGCATGGAAAATCAGGCCGCTCAGGCATGAATTATGAGCAAATTAGCAGTAGAATTGTCACGGCTGCGCACGAAAGTAATTTATACATGAAAGATGCGATGAGATTGTGCAGCGAGAGTTCTGACGAGGAAGTCCTTGATGCAATTCGTTTCTTAGTTGACGAAGGCGTGCTGTCGGTTGATAAGACAGGTTACTTAAAGCCCAAGAAATGAAAAAAGGAACTGAAATCTCAGTTCCTTTTTATGGTAGCTTGTTGCATTTCAATTAGATGAGGTCTGCAGCTGGCTTGAATTTAACCACCTTTTTAGCTGGAATTTCGATGGTTTCACCGGTCTTCGGGTTGTGGCCTTTTCTACCAGGACGTTCTGAAACTCCAATTGTGCCGAAACCGACGAGGGCGATTTTGCCGTCGTTTTTCAATTCAGCCTTGGCAACTTCAACCATTGCGTTGAGAGCTTTCTTGGCATCTACTTTTGTCATTCCTGCTTTTTCAGCGATTGCATTGATTAATTCTACTTTATTCATCTTGTAAGTGTTTAAAGGTTTAACGTTTACGTGGCAAAAGTAATTTATTTTTCGATATTCCAAACCTTTTTTGCAGAAAATCGTCATATTTTCTAAAAAAATGCAATATTTTGCTAAAAAAACCTCTTTTATTCAGATTTTTAATCAATTCTGAACCGAATATGGGACGATTTTCCAATTTCCGTCAAGGTGCTGGCCGCGCAGAAAATCGGCAATCGGCATGGCTTTTTTGCCAGCTTGCTGAACTGTGGTCAAAAGCAGATACCCGTCTTTCAATGCGATTTTCAGATATTTTTTGTTGTCGGTGACAACTGAGCCGATGGATTCTGATGGTTTGCTGCTTTCGATTTCGGAAGCATATATTTTCAGGTCAATGTCGTAGCCATCTTCGGAACAAATCGTGGCATGGGCGGCAGGGTAGGGCGACAATCCCCTGATGTGGTTGTAGGCCGTCTGGCAGTCGTCTTCCCATTTCATGTAGCAGAAATCCTTGAAGATTTTCGGTGCGTCTTTTAATAAGGTGCTGCCAGCCAGTTCTTCTTGGGTTTGGGTCTGATATTCGCCTTTTTCGATTTTCCGGATGGTTTCGACTACGACCTTGTTGCCCAAAAGCATCAGTTCGTCATGAAGTTCACCGGCATTTTCGTCGGGACGGATGGCGACTTTCTTGCGCATGATGACGGCACCTTTGTCGATTTCCTCGTTGAGGAAAAACGTGGTTAGGCCGGTTTCGGTTTCACCATTGATGATGGCATGGTTGATGGGTGCCGCGCCACGGTATTGGGGCAGGAGTGAGGCATGAAGGTTGAAGGTGCCGTATTTTGGCATTTTCCAGACGGCTTCAGGCAACATCCTGAATGCCACCACGATAAACAGATTTGCCTGATAGGATTCCAACGCTTTCAAAAATTCTGGATTTTTCAGTTTTTCGGGTTGCAGCAAAGGCAGGTTGTGCTCCAATGCGGTTTTCTTGACATCCGAAAACTGGATTTTTTTCCCTCTTCCGGCAGGCTTGTCGGGCATGGTGACTACGGCGGCAACTTCATATCCTGCTGCCAAAATCGCTTCTAACTGCGAAGCGGCAAATTCGGGCGTGCCGAAATATACGATTCTCATTTTTTCCATGGTGCAAATTTAGTGAGAATTAAAGAATAACTTGTAACGGAAATAGTTTTTTTTGCTTCGCTGAACACAAATTGTCGTAAAATATCAAAATTTATAATCGATTATATATCAGTTTGTTTTATCGAAATTCACGTTTAATTTGTGGAAATTTGTGTTTAAAAAAACGATATTGATAAGTGTTTGAATTGTTTCATTTTATTTTTGTTGTTGCTAAGGGTTACTTAAACAAAAAAGCCCGACTCGAAAGCCAGGCTTTAAAAACTATCATGATTACATTCTAACTTATTTCAGTTTTTCTTCCATGTTGGCAATGTTTCTGTTGATGTCGAAAGCTTCATTGCTCAGTGGGAAGTCACTCTTTAAGCTCTTGTAAACTTCGAGTGCCTTGGCGTAGTTGCCCATGATTTCGTAGGTCATGCCTTCCTTGAGGAGGAACATTGGCGAGGTGAAATCGTTAGGGTTCTTGGCAGCGGCTTTGCCATAGTAGCTGACGGCGTTGTTCATGTCATCAAGTTCCATGTAGCAGTCGCCGATAGCGCCGAGAGCCATAGGAGCAATGATTTGGTCGTTGCTGTCGAACTTCTTGAGATAGTTGATGGCGTCGGCGTAGTTGCCTAACTTCATGTAGCTGATGCCTGCATAATATGAAGCGAGTTTGCCGGTCTTTGTTGAACCGTAGTCGCTGATGATGTCAAGGAAACCGAGGTTGTTGCCATCGCCGTTCAGAGCGTTTTCGTATTGCTCTTTTTCAAAGTACTTCTGAGCTGTGAAAATCTGTGAACTAGCGGTTTCGTTGCGCTTTTGGTTGCGTTTCGAAATGCCCCAAATGGCCAAAGCAATGACCACTACGGCTGCCAAAATGATCCATAAAGTCTTCTGATTCTTTTCAATCCAAAGTTCAGTTTTGCTTAATGCTTCTTCTACGTTTTCGAGTCTTTCGTCTCCTTGATTTACATTCTGTGTTGTTGCCATATCAATTCAAAATTTTGAGTTGCAAAATTACGCTTTTTACTTATACGAATTACATTTTTTTCATTTTTTGGATTTAATTTTTGATTTTTCTTTGCAATGTATTGATATATAGCTGTTTACGATATTTTTGAAAATTGCCTTTTTGCTTTCTATCGCAGAAAGTCTTATTTTTGCAGCCGTTTTTAAAGAAAATGCGATGACGCCAAGAGACAAAGCCTTATATGATTTTCTGAGTCAGTTCATTACGGATGAGCGCAAGCAGCGTTTCGAGGAAGTGCTGGCCTACCGTACCCGCCACCTGACCGTGGTGCTTGAGGATATTTTTCAGCCGCACAATGGAAGTGCCGTTTTGCGCAGTTGCGATTTGCGTGGCATTCAAGATGTTCACATCATTGAAAACCGTTACGAATATGACATCAATCCTGATGTCGTGATGGGCAGCACGAAATGGCTCAACCTTTATAAATATAATGGCGGGGAGTTTAACACGCCGGCTGCTTTTGCCAGATTGCGCGAAAAGGGGTATCGGATTGTTGCCACTTGCCCGCATCGCGATGACTTTACGCCCGATACCTTGCCTTTGGACAAACCGATTGCCTTGGTGTTTGGTACTGAGAAACTTGGCCTTTCCGATTATGCTGTTGAAAATGCCGATATGCACGTCCGTATCCCGATGTTCGGCTTCACCGAAAGCTACAATATCAGTGTTTCGGCTGCCTTGATGATGTATGCCTTGACGGAACGTCTGCACCAATCCGCCGACATTGACTGGCATCTGCCTGATGAAGACCGAGACCAACTTCGTCTGGAATGGACGCGCCGCACTCTGACGCGCATCCGCCAGTATGAACGTAAGTTTGCGGAATTGCATCCTGAGTTTGGAGGAATTGATAATCAGTAGTTAAAATACTTGTTTTGGAGCAATTTTTGTAGTGAATAAGCCGTAATCCTAAAACTTATTTACTATGAAAAAATTGCTCTTTACTTTGTTTTTACTGGGCTTTGCTGGCATTTCCGCTTTTGCCCAAAAGAATGTCGCCTTCAA
>JAZQPN010000019.1:0-3469 GCA_045628585.1 Bacteroidales bacterium
TTTGTTCACGACTCATACGCCGGTTCCTGCTGGCCATGATGCTTTTGAAGAGCATTTGTTGAGGACTTATATGCCTCATTATGCGCATCGTATGAATATCAGCTGGGAGCGTTTCATGGGATTGGGACGTTTCAATCCGAATAATACGGACGAAAAATTCTCGATGAGTGTTTTGGCTACGAACATGAGTCAGGAAGTGAATGGCGTGAGCCGCATTCACGGCCGTGTGTCGCGCGATATGTTTAAATCGTTGTGGCCGGGTTATTTTGCTGAGGAAAACCATATCGGTTATGTTACGAATGGCGTTCATCTGCCAACTTGGGGCAACCGTTTGTGGCAACGGCTTTACAAACAGACTTTTGGCGCCGATTACATTGACCATCAGTCGGATGAAAAGGTCTGGGAGAAGATTTACGGTGTTGCTGATGGAACCATTTGGGACATTCGCAAGCAGTTGAAGCATGATTTCATGGTTTATCTGGCCGAAAAGATCCGTGTGGATATGCGCAAGCGTCAGGAAAGTCCGAAACTCATTATGCAGACCGTCAACAGCTTGAATGAGAATGCTTTGATTGTCGGCTTCGCTCGTCGTTTTGCTACTTACAAACGCGCTCATTTGCTTTTTGGCAACTTGGAACGTCTGTCGCAATTGGTCAACAATCCTGATAAGCCTGTGATTTTCCTGTTTGCAGGCAAGGCTCACCCGAATGACAAAGCTGGTCAGGATCTGATTAAGATGATTGTCGACATTTCGCGTCGTCCTGAATTCCTCGGAAAGATATTGTTTATCAGTAATTACGATATGGAATTGGGCAGTCGTTTGACATCGTCTGTCGATGTATGGTTGAATACGCCAACCCGTCCGCTCGAAGCTTCGGGAACCAGTGGCGAAAAGGCCGTGATGAACGGCGTGCTGAATTTCTCCGTTCTTGATGGCTGGTGGGCCGAGGGCTATCGCGAAAATGCAGGTTGGGCCATTCAGGAAAAACGCACCTATCAGAATCAGCAGTATCAGGATGAAATGGATGCCGAGACAATCTATAATACTTTGGAAAATGAAATCGTCCCTTTGTATTACACTCGTAATGAAGAAGATGTGCCGACAGGTTGGGTGGCAAGCATGAAGAAATGTCTGGCTGAAATTTCACCGAACTACACCATGAAACGTATGCTGGATGATTATTTCGACAGATATTACAACAAACTCATCGAACGCACCAATTGGATGCGCGCCAACCGTTATCAGAAGGCTTTTGAAATCAATGCGTGGAAGAATACGATTCGTGCAAATTGGGACAAAATCGAAGTGAAATCTTTGATTCTGCCTGATACCAATGTCCGTCCGCTGACTTTCGGCGAGTCGTTCATTGCTGAAATCACGCTTGAAACGCCTAACATTAAGGCTGGCGATTTGGCAATCGAGTTGCTTTTCGGCAATAAGGATAATGACGTGGTCAACGAAATCACTTCAGTCGAAAGCATGAAACTCGTCGATTCGGGCGATGGCTGGGCCAAGTATTATATTAAGGTGCCAATCAGCCGCGCAGGTGTCTATAACTACACATTCCGCGTTTATCCGACGAGTCCGATGCTGCCGCATCGTCAGGATTTGCCGTTGGTGAAATGGATATGAGTAAGTTCTCTCATTGTTGAAATAACGTAATTTAAAATCGTTTTGGGCGGAATCGAATAAAAAAATATCGATTCCGCCCAAAATATTTTTGTTTTGGGCGGAATCGAATAAAAATTCGCCGATTCCGCCCGGATTGAATTAGTTTTTATATTTTTGCATCCGAAATATTTGAAATTAGAATGTTATGAAAACTATTGTCGGACGAAATGCGGAAATAGCTTTGATGAACGAATATGTTTCATCGGATAGGGCGGAGTTTGTTGCGGTGTATGGCCGTCGACGTGTCGGGAAAACGTTTCTTGTCGATAGCCTTTTCCACGATGCCTATGCTTTTTCCGTTACTGGTGTCGTGGATGGCGAAAGCGAAGTGCAAATGCAGGCTTTTGTTGATGCGCTTGAGATGTATGGCTATGCTTTGGAAGAAAAACCATCAGATTGGTTTGATGCTTTCGTGTGTCTTCGTAAATTCTTGATTTCAAGGATGAAACCTAACGAAAAATGTATAGTTTTCATTGATGAATTACCAAGTTTGGATGTGAAAGGTTACAAATTGGTGCAAGCACTCGGATATTTTTGGAACAGTTGGGCCTCGAAACAGGATAATTTGACTTTAATTGTCTGTGGCTCATCAACTTCATGGATGATACGCAACATTATTGATAACAAAGGAGGTCTGCACGATAGAATCACGCATGAAATTCATTTGCATCCATTTTCGCTTAAGGAAACGGAGGAATATTTGTTGTCAATTGGTTGTCAGTGGGATAGATTGTCGGTTGTCCAAGCGTATATGATTTTTGGCGGCATTCCGTATTATTTGAGTTTATTGCGTTCCGACTTGAGCCTTTCTCAAAATGTCGATAGGCTGTTCTTTTCGCGTGGAGCTGAACTCCGAAGGGAATTCCATCGTCTTTTTGCTACATTATTCCGCCAACCGGATACTTATATTTCCATTATTCGGCTTTTGGCAAGTCATAAATCGGGATTGACGCGTGAGGAGATCGTTTCCCATTTGGGGAATGTCGATAATGGCCATATTTCGGATAAACTTGAGGACTTGGTCAACTGCGATTTCATCAGGCGTTATAACGTGAAAAAGAAAAAAATCTCATCGAAAAGCGGCATTTACCAATTAATGGATTTTTTCACCTTGTTTTATCTGTCGTTTGCTGAAAAGGAGACGGTTGATGAACATTTTTGGACGAATCATTTGAATACGCCAGAGGTGAATTCCTGGTTGGGTTTGGCTTACGAGCGCGTCTGTATGGCGCATGTTGCTCAAATCAAGCATCGGCTTCACATCGATTCCATTTCGACGGAATATTATTCGTGGAGAAGTTTGCCAGATGAAGGTAGGCCGCAGGCTCAAATTGATTTAATTATTGAACGTGCCGATAGGGTGATTAATCTCTGCGAAATCAAATATTCTGACTTGGAATATTCGTTGCAAAAGGATGAATATCTGCGTTTTATGAATAGACTTTCTGTGTTTAGGGAAGAAACGGGAACACGCTTTGCGGTTTGGCCGACTTTTGTTACGACATACGGGCTTCTGCAAGGTTCATACGCCTCTTCGGTTCCTGTCCAACTTACTGCTGATGACTTGTTTGAGTTTTGATGAAATGTTTTTGACAAAATTCAGGTTGCAACGTTGCAACCTTTTTTTGTGAAAAGAAATTGCCTACATTTGCAACATCAAAATTCATAAAGCTATGGAAGTATATCAAATTTGGCTTATTGCCGCAATCGTATTAGTGATCGTCGAAATCTGCACTGCGGGTTTCGGTTCAATCTGTTTCGCCATTGGCGCTGGTCTGGCCGCACTTGCTGCTGGTC
>JAZQPN010000020.1:0-19282 GCA_045628585.1 Bacteroidales bacterium
CCGATGAAAGCCCTGAATTCATCCGGCGAGATTTCACCGAGACCTTTGAATCGCGTGATTTCGGCTTGTTTGCCGCATTTTTCCTTGGCAGAAATGCGTTCTTCCTCACTGTAACAATAATGCGTCTCTTTCTTGTTGCGCACACGGAAAAGCGGTGTCTGCAATATGAAAACGTGACCATTGCGCACCACATCAGGATAAAACTGAAGGAAAAACGTAAGCAAAAGCAGACGAATGTGCATGCCATCAACATCGGCATCGGTAGCGATGACAATGTTGTTATATCTCAGGTTTTCAATGTCTTCCTCAATGTTCAAGGCAGCCTGTAGCAAATTGAACTCTTCGTTTTCGTAACAGACTTTCTTGCTCATGCCCAAGCAGTTAAGCGGTTTGCCGCGCAAACTGAAAACGGCTTGCGTCAGCACATCGCGGCTCTTGGTGATGCTTCCCGATGCTGAATCACCCTCGGTGATGAAAATCGTGCTTTCCAAACGTTTTTCATGATTGGTATTCAGGTGAATACGGCAATCACGCAGTTTTCTGTTGTTCAGGCTGACTTTTTTTGCGCTGTCGCGCGATGCCTTCTTGATGCCTGCAATCTCCTTGCGTTCCTTTTCGTTGGCCAAAATCTTTTGCTGAAGCACTTGCACCGAAGCAGGATTCATGTGAAGATAATTGTCCAAATGACGTTTCAGAATGTCGAAAACGTAAGTCTTCAAAAATGGACTGTCGTTGGTACCGTCAGGATTGTTTGGCGCAAGGTGAGTGGAACCTAATTTTGTTTTCGTTTGTGCCTCAAATACAGGCTCTTGAATCCTCACACATAAAGCACAAGTTAAACCTTGACGTATGTCGGCTGGCTCATATTCCTTTTGGAAAAATTCGCGCACCACACGGGCGTATGCTTCGCGGAAAGCCGACTGATGCGTGCCGCCTTCGGTGGTGTGCTGACCATTGACAAAGGAATAGAAATAGTCGCTCGACTGACCATTGACATGCGTGAAAGCCGCCTCAAAATCCTCATCCTTGATGTGAATGATAGGGTAGAGGCCTTCACCTTCCATATTATGCTCCAAAAGGTCGAGAAGTCCGTTTTTGGAATAATAGCGTTTTTCGTTGTAAATCAGTGTCAATCCGCGATTTAGGTAGGCATAATTCCAAATGCGTTTGTCGATGTATTCGTCAACGTAATGATAGTTGCCAAACAAAGCCGTGTCGGGAATGAACTCAATCAGTGTGCCGGGTTCTTCGTTGCAGTCAAGAATGCCGCTGTCGGAGGTCAGTTTGCCTTGCGAAAATTCTGCAATGCGCGTTTTGCCTTCGCGGATGGCTTGTGCCTTGAAATACGATGACAGAGCGTTAACTGCTTTAGTACCAACGCCATTCAAGCCAACGGATTTCTGGAAGACTTTGCTGTCGTATTTTGCGCCAGTATTCAGTTTCGACACGGCATCGACAATTTTTCCCAATGGAATGCCACGGCCATAGTCGCGTATCCTGACCTTACGATCAGCCTTGTCCACGGTGATTTCAATCCTTCGACCAAAACCTGAAGTAAACTCATCTATCGAATTGTCAATCACTTCTTTAATCAAAACGTAAATGCCGTCATCTTGCGAAGCGCCGTCGCCAAGTTTGCCGATATACATACCCGGACGACGCCTGATATGTTCCATATCTTCAAGATGTACGATGCTGTCGTCGTTGTAATTCTCTACAACATTTTCATTTCCATCAGGTTGCGTAAAAATATCCTGATTGTCTTCCTCAATGTAATCGTTGGCCATTAAAACTAGTTTTGCGCAAAGATACGAATTTTTTCCAGATTGCGGAAGAACACATGTAAAATGAACACGGATAGCACGGATTTTCACGGAGATATGCTTCTGAAAACAAAAAAATCCGCGTTAATCCGTTGAATCCGTGTTCGCTAACATTCTGTATTCCGACAAAAAAGCCGCAATCTGAATATTCAAACTGCGGCTCGTTTTAATTTAACATAATGTTTAGAACGGCAAATCGTCAGTTTCGCTTGCCGGTGCAGGGAAATCGGGCACTGAAGCAGGCATCGGTGGCGTCTGATGCATCATGGGTTGCGCTTGCGGTTGCTGTGCGTAGGGCTGTTGTGGAGCAGCGGCAGGTGCAGTTGCGCCAACAGGGTCGAAACGCCATGCGCGGACATCCGTGTACCATTTTCCGTTAAACTCACGTGATTCGACAGAAATCTGCACTTTGACCATTTGACCTGGTGCCAATGCTTTGGCTTCTTCAACTAAATTCGTCCAGCAAATCACGCAGACTTGCTTTGGATATTGTTCGTCGGTTTCAACGATCAATTCCTGTTTGCTCCAAGGACCGCGTGCGCTGGTGCCTGAAACCAAATTTCCTAATCTTACGACTTTTCCTATAAGTTCCATTGTATGATGATTTAATATTGTATGCTTTGTTGAATGGCTGCAAATGTACTGCATTTTTCCCGAATATTCCTATATTTGTACGTATTTTTTGAAATCTCATTTTTTAAAAAATAATCCGCATTATGTTAAATAGAAATTTCCAGACATAGAAAAAGCCCCAGTCTCCCAGGGCTTTTTTCATTTGATTTGACGATTTATCATTCGGCATCAAGAGCCTTGGCTTCATCGTACATTTTCAGTTGTGAGTACATTTGCTTCAAGACTTTCTTCAGTTCTGGTGAAGGCTGTGCATCGTAGCTCTGCTTGATGTATGGAAGACCTTGGGTGAGCATTCCATTTGACTGTTCCATCAAAGCATTGTACTTTTCGACTTCGGTGTAATCGAGTTCGTTAGCTTCTGTTGACAAAGCAGCACCGGCTCTCAGGTATGCGATACCAAGGTTATAGACTGCATCCATGAAGTCAGGCTTGATTTCGATAGCTCTGCTGTAGAATTCAACAGCCTTGTCGAAGTTATAAAGGTCCTTGTTGGTTTCATCGCCATAGATGGTGCCGATGGCATACATGATTGACACGTTACCTGGATCGAGTTCATTCAGTGAAAGCAGGTCGTTCAGGGCTTCCTGGCTCTTGCCTTGGTTGATGTAAAGGTTGACTTTTTCAATCAGGAGACCTGGATCGTTTGGCATGACTTCAAGGCCGGCAGAAATCATTTCAAAAGCCTTGTCGTTGTTACCCATTGCATTGTAGACTGATGCTAAGCTCTTGAAGATGTCAGGCTGATTGTAGCCATTCTTCTGAAGTTCACTGTAATATGCCAAAGCCGTTTCATAGTCTTTGGAGTGAATGCATGAACTTGCAGCGAGTTTCAGCATGTCGTTAGCATCTGGGTTTTGCAGCATGACAGCGATGTCGTAAGCCTTTTTGAATGCAGGGGCTGCATTGGTGAAATCTGAAGCATTGTAGGCATCAGCACCTTTTTGATAATAGTTGTTCATCACAACGGCAACTCTCTGGTAGATGTCAGCCTTGTTATCGTTCAGATAACCTTCGTCTTTCATGCAGTTGGTCAGCGATTCGAAAACCTTTTCCTGTGCATCGCCAGCTTGTGCAAGCCATTCTGGGTTCTTTGATTCAATCACATTCTGATAAATCATAGCGCGGTAGTGCCATGCCGTAGCTTGATCTTTTGGCTTCATGCCAAGGAACTGTTCGTGGTTGACGCACTTTTCAATGGCGACCATTGCTTTGTCAAACTGACTGTTCTTGTTGTACATGTAGGCATCAGTTCTGTCTTTCTTCTGGGCCATCATCACGTTTGCAGTGAGCAGGACGGCCAGCAAAATCATTACTTTTTTCATTTTGATAGTATTTGTTTAAGTTAATAATTCTTATTTTTGATTCCTCATTAGCAATTTCCGTTCCAAACTTACTCTTCACTTGGATTTGCCTCGGTGTTTTCCGTTTCGGTAGGATTTTCGGTCGGGGTCTCCCCTGCCTGATTCTCCACGGCTTCCGTATTTTCCACCGTTTCCTCTTCTTCGTCGACGTGTTCAACCTTTGTGACTGCTGCAATCTGGTCGTTGCCGCGCAGGTCGATCAGCTTGACGCCTTGCGTTGCACGGCCCATGATGCGCAATGTATTGACTGCCAAGCGAATAACAATGCCAGACTTGTTGATTATCATCAGGTCTTCATCATCAGTAACACTCTTGATGGCAATAAGTTCACCGGTCTTGTCGGTAATGTTCAGGGTCTTGACACCTTTCGTGCCTCTGTTAGTGATGCGATAGTCCTCAATATCAGAACGTTTGCCGTAACCGTTTTCGGAGACAACAAGCACATTTTGTTCAGGGCTATTGATACAAATCATGCCAATGACCTCATCTTCTTCCGAAGCCAAAGTGATAGCCTTCACACCTGATGCGTTTCTGCCCATTGGTCTGACAGTCTGCTCGTTAAAGCGGACAGCCTTGCCCGAACGCAGAGCCATCAGCACTTCATCGTCACCGCTGGTGAGGCAAGCCTCAAGCAGCTGGTCGCCTTCGCGGATGGTGATGGCGTTGATGCCGTTCTTGCGCGGACGCGAATAAGCTTCAAGCGTCGTCTTCTTAATGATACCCTTCTTCGTGCAAAGGATGATATAATTGTTGTTGATGTAATCTTCGTCCATCAAATCCTTGACATTCAGGTATGCCAATACCTTGTCATCCTTTTCCACGTTGATGAGGTTCTGGATGGCGCGTCCCTTGCTGTTCTTGCCTTCTTCTGGAATTTCGAATGCTCTCAGCCAGAAGCACTTGCCTTGCTCTGTGAAGAACAGCAAGTAGTTGTGGTTGGTGGCAGTGAAAATATGTTCGATAAAGTCGGTGTCGCGGGTTGCGGATCCTTTCGAGCCTTTGCCGCCGCGGCTTTGAACGCGATATTCAGTCAGAGGCGTGCGTTTAATATATCCAAGGTGCGAAATTGTGATGACCACGGCATCGTCCGCAATGATGTCTTCCATACGGAATTCACCTGCAGCCGGAACAATCTTGGTGCGGCGTGCATCGCCATATTTTTCCTTGATGACGAGCAATTCATCCTTCACGATTTGGAATTGCATATCCACATTTTGTAGAATATCGTGGAAATGCTGGATGCGCTGATGCAGTTCGTCGAGTTCGTCCATAATCTTGAGGATTTCGAGACCTGCCAACTGGCCCAAACGGTAAGCCACGATTGCGGAAGCCTGTGGGTCGTCGAAACCGAACTTTTCCATAATGGCAGCCTTGGCTTCAGGCGTGCCACCCTTACAAGCACGGATAGTGGCAATGATTTCGTCCACAATGTCGATGGCGCGTGCCAGACCTTCAAGAATGTGAGCGCGTTCTTCGGCTTTCTTCAAGTCGAATTGTGTACGGCGCACCACCACTTCGTGACGGTGATTCACGAAATGCTCAATCAACTGTTTGAGGTTCAATGTGTAAGGACGGCCGTTAACCAAAGCCACATTGTTCACGCTGAACGAGCTTTGCAATGGTGTCATCATGAACAGTTTGTTCAGCACGACATCTGGATTGGCATCGCGTTTCAGTTCATAAACCACGCGGATTCCTTTTCTGTCGGACTCGTCGCGGATATCGGCAATGCCTTCAAGTTTCTTTTCACTGACGAGGTCGGCGGTCTTCTTGATCATTTCGGCCTTGTTCACCTGATAAGGAATTGAGGTTGCAATGATGCGTTCATGGCCGTTGTGTTCCTCGATATGCGTTTCGCCGCGCAAAACGATGCGTCCCCTACCCGTCTCAAATGCCTCACGGACACCTTCGTAGCCGTAAATCACGCCGTAAGTCGGGAAATCAGGTGCCTTGATGTATTGCATCAATTCCTGTACGGTAATGTCGCGGTTGTCGATGTAAGCCACAATGCCGTCGACACATTCGCTTAGATTGTGTGGCGCCATGTTGGTGGCCATACCGACGGCAATGCCATTGGTGCCATTCACCAGCAAGGCAGGAATTTGCGTAGGCAGAACGGTTGGTTCCTGCAACGAATCATCGAAATTGTTCTGAAAATCGACGGTGTCTTTTTCGAGGTCGTCGAGCATTTCCTCGGCAATCTTTTTCAGACGGGCTTCGGTGTAACGCATGGCTGCCGGACTATCGCCGTCGACCGAACCGAAGTTGCCCTGACCATCGACCAACGGATAACGCAACGACCAGTTCTGAGCCATGCGGCACATGGCATCGTAAACGGCTGAATCACCGTGAGGATGGTATTTGCCGAGCACTTCACCGACGATTCTCGCCGATTTCTTGTAACCGCTTTTTGATGTGACGCCCAAACCCAACATGCCGTACAAAATACGACGGTGAACTGGCTTCATGCCGTCTCTCACATCAGGCAAAGCACGCGAAATGATGACCGACATCGAATAGTCGATGTAAGCCGATTTCATCTGATTTTCAAGGTTTACCTTGATAATCTTTTCTCCCAAGTTTTCTCCTGATAAGTTGTCTTCTTCCATTATATTCAGTCTTTTTACTTATTTTCAAATAAGGTGCAAATATAGTAATTTTTGCGTTTCGGCGAGCCGTTTTTTTTCATTTTAATCAATTTTTGATAATCTGTCAGTTTAGGTGGCGTGGACTGATTTTTGTTAGTACCTTTGCCGTGAAAAACTGACGAGATGCAAAAGTTTCTGTCAGTATCTTCATTTGTTTGATAACCAATAAAATAACACTATATGGATGCAAAATTCTCTCCTCGGGTTCGTGACATTTTGACACTTAGTCATGATGAAGCGAAACGATTAGGAAATGTTTACGTGGGGTTGGAACATTTATTTTTAGGCATGTTGCGCGAAGGCGGCAGCTGTGCCATCAAAATTTTGGAAAACCTGAACTTGAACCTTGAAATCTTCACAAAGAAACTGGAAGCATCGGTAAAAACCAGCAATCCGGTTCAGGACAGCATGACGGCCATTCCTTTGACCAAACAGGCTGAACGTGTGCTGAAATTCACTTACATCATCGCCAAGGAATTTCATAGCGAAATCGTTCATTCCGAGCATCTTATGCTGGCTATTCTGCACGAAAAGAACAACATCATTTCACAGAATCTGGAATTTGAAGCCATCACTTACGACAACTTCAAACAGGAACTGCTGAAATATTATGCCATGACAGGAAAAAACACGCCTGCAGAACCGCAAAAACCTGAACCTAAGCAAGATGAAGATGTGACGAACAGCATTTTCAACGACGATGACGATGATGACGACGACATCATGGACGAAATCCGCAAGGAACGCCCGAAGAAGAGCAGCAACATCAAGAGCAAGACGCCGGTTTTGGATAATTTCGGTCGCGATTTGACCAAAGCCGCCGAAGAAAACCGCCTCGACCCTATCGTTGGCCGTGAGCGTGAGCTGGAACGCATTGCTCAGATTCTCAGTCGCCGCAAGAAAAACAACCCGATTCTGATTGGCGAGCCTGGCGTGGGCAAGTCGGCCATTGCCGAAGGTCTCGCTATCCGCATCACGCAACATCGCGTGCCACGCACCTTATTTAATAAACGCGTCGTTATGCTTGACATCGGTTCGGTGGTGGCCGGCACGAAATACCGTGGCCAGTTTGAGGAACGTATCAAGGCCATTCTCAACGAGTTGCAGAAAAATCCCGACATTATTCTCTTTGTCGATGAAATCCACACTTTGGTCGGCGCAGGCAATGCCAACGGCAGCCTCGATGCGAGCAACATGTTCAAACCAGCTTTGGCACGTGGCGAGTTGCAGTGCATCGGCTCCACTACCCTTGACGAATACCGCCAGTATATTGAAAAGGATGGTGCATTGGAACGCCGCTTCCAGAAAATTCTGGTCGAACCGACAACGCCGGAAGAAACCGTTGAGATTCTGAACAACATCAAGTCGCGTTACGAAGACCATCATTTGGTGCGCTATACGCCAGAAGCCATTGAAGCCTGCGTGAAACTCACCAACCGCTACATGAGCGAGCGTCATCTGCCCGACAAAGCCATCGATGCTTTGGACGAAGCCGGTGCGCGTGTTCACATTAAGAACATTGATGTTCCCGCCGAAATTACGGAATTGGAACAACGAATTGAAAGTGTCCGCAAGGATAAGAAAGCTGCCATTAGCGAACAGAAATTCGAGGAAGCAGGCATGTATCGTGCTGAAGAAGTGAAACTTATGGACAAACTTGAGAAAGCCAAGAAAGCTTGGGACGAAAACGCCACCTCAAACCGTCAAGAAGTTACGGAACAGAATGTTGCTGAAGTCGTTGCCATGATGACAGGCGTTCCCGTGCAGCGTATCGCCCAAAACGAAGGCAACCGCCTGATGAGTATGGAAACCGAATTGGCAGGCACTGTGATCGGTCAGGACGAAGCCATCAAGAAAGTGACGAAAGCCATCCGCCGCAACCGTGCCGGACTAAAAGACCCGAACCGCCCGATTGGTTCGTTCATCTTCCTCGGTCCAACTGGCGTCGGCAAGACGTATTTAGCAAAGGTTCTGGCCAAGAATCTCTTTGATTCGGAAGATGCGCTTATCCGTATTGATATGAGC
This sequence comes from Bacteroidales bacterium, assembly GCA_045628585.1. Classification (GTDB taxonomy): domain Bacteria; phylum Bacteroidota; class Bacteroidia; order Bacteroidales; family F082; genus Limimorpha. Next base: position 8,491 of record JAZQPN010000020.1, read on the forward strand.
GAATATATGGAGAAATTCGCCGTCTCGCGCCTTGTCGGTGCGCCTCCTGGCTATGTGGGCTACGAAGAAGGCGGCCAGCTCACCGAAAAAGTGCGCCGCAAGCCTTATTCCATCGTGCTTCTGGATGAAATCGAAAAAGCTCATGCCGATGTGTTCAACCTGTTGCTTCAGGTGCTTGACGATGGCCAGCTGACTGACAGTTTGGGCCGTAAGGTCGACTTTAAGAACACCATCATCATCATGACTTCCAACATTGGTTCGCGCCAGCTGAAGGATTTCGGAATGGGTGTCGGTTTTGGTACCGAAGCCAAGAAGAACGCCAAGAACGAATATTCGCAAAGTGTCATCGAGAATGCCTTGCGCCGCACTTTCGCTCCTGAGTTCCTCAACCGTGTCGATGATGTGGTAATGTTCAACTCACTTGAAAAGACTGACATTCATAAGATTATCGACATCGAATTGCGCAATGTCTTCAAGCGTGTCGAGGAAATGGGCTATCGTCTTGAACTCACTGCCAAGGCCAAGGACTTCATTGCCGAAAAGGGCTGGGACGAACAATATGGCGCCCGTCCGTTGAAGCGTGCCATCCAGCAATATGTTGAGGATGAATTGGCTGAAAAGATCATTACTTCCGATATGCACATCGGCGATGTCATCTCAATCGACCTTGACGATGAAAAACAGGAAATCGTCATCAATGTCATCCCGATGGGAACAAAGGTGATTGAAGAGACAACGGTGTAAGCGGTTTTTTACAGATTAACGAATAAGAGCAGCAGGTTTTTTACTTGTTGCTCTTTTTCAATCATTATCTTTTGATTCCTTCTCTTCCAGCAACTTATCCAGTTTCTTTTCCATTTCGGCTAACTGTGCCTTAACATCATCGTTGTTGTCGCTGACCATGGCATCAACGAAAATCGAGTTGATGAACGACATGCCGATGACGCCACCCATGAGCAGCAACAGGCAGAAATAAAAACGTATCATCTTCCCCCAGAACGGCGAAGTGACCACTGCAATGGAATCAGGAATGTCGTACCAGCCTTCGACCGTGAACAAGCGGAACACAGAATAAATGCTATCCAAAGGCGTACCGAAATATTTTGGGACCAAGTCTTTGAAAATGCTGCAGTTAATCATGCCGAAAATGACAATGATGACCAAATAACACAGCAAGAAAGCATACGACTGACGCATGGCCAGCTTGAAATTCTTGGCAATATGTGAAAAACTCGGAAAGAAATGCACCACACGGAAAAATTTCATGACACGCAGCACCCTGAGTATCAGCAAGACGCTCAAATCAATCATTCCGAATGGCACGAACAGCATCACCAAAGAAGGCAAGGAAAGAATGACCAAGATGCCGTCCAAACGGTTCCAGCCATCTGACCAATAGCCTTTTAAGCCATATTTTCGATGCTTTACAATCATTTCGGCCAAGAAAACCAAGGTACAGGCCATATCAATGGCGTAGAGCCAAATGCGGAACCCAATCGTTTCGTGAACGAAAATGGTGACGGCATTAATGAAAATGACGGCAAAAATGAATTTTTCGTTCAGCATCAGCCTTTCAAACCAGTTGTCTTCGCGATTTCTCATAACATCAGCCTCCTATTTCGTCCAATTCGAGCCAGCGCAATTCCTTTTCATCCAGCAAATCGTTGATTTCAGTCAGACGGTTGCCCATATCGTGCAGTTTCTGATAATCCGTTTCGGTGTTTAAAGCCTCATTGATAGCCGCCTTTTCTTCCTCAAGTTCAGCGATTTGCTTGGTCAACTCCTCAAACTCGCGGTTTTCCTTGAAAGAGCGTTTCACCTTTTCGCGGACTTTTTTCTGCACGGGTTCCGCTTGCTTTTGGGCGGTCTGTTCCTTGCGTTCCGCCTTGAGTTTTTCGGTCAGATAATCCTTATATTGCGAATAGTTGCCCATGAAGCCTTTCACCTTGCCTTCGCCTTGAAAGACAAAGAGTTGGTCGATGACTTCGTCCATGAAGAAGCGGTCGTGCGAGACCACCAAAAGACAGCCTTTGTAACCGCGCAAAAAGTCTTCCAGTTTCTGCAAGGTGAGCAGATCCAAATCGTTGGTCGGTTCGTCCAAAATCAGGAAATTCGGATTGCTAACCAGAACCGTGAGCAGATAAAGCCGGCGTTTTTCACCACCACTCAAAAGCGCCACCGGCTGACGGTGCATCTTGTAAGGAAACATGAAATGCGCCAGCAATTGTTCCGCGGTATATACCTGATTCTTACCGTAATAAATCACTTCGGCAATATCGCGTATGGTGTCTAAGACCGTCTTGTCTTCATCGAACTTGATGCCTTCCTGACGATAATAGCCGTATGTAACCGTTTGGCCGACAATGACATGACCCATATCGGGCTTCACGGCACCCGTAATGAGATTCAGAAACGACGACTTTCCTACTCCATTCTTGCCAATCAATCCGATGCGCTCGCCACGTTTGAAGACATAATCGAACTCTTTCAGCACGGTGATGTCATCGTAACTCTTGCTGACATTCACCAATTCCAGGATTTTTCCGCCGAGACGCTGCATATTCAGGCCAAACTGCAACTGTTCCTCAACTTGCTGAACCTTAGCCTTATCCTTCAAATCGTAAAAGGCATCAATGCGGCTTTTCGACTTGCCCGTGCGGGCTTGCGGCGTGCTGCGCATCCATTCCAGTTCGTGTTTCAGCAATTGACCCGCTTTTTCGGCAGTGGCGCGTTTCACTTCCTCGCGCTCACGGCTTTTCTGGACGTAATAATCGAAATTGCCGTTGTGCGTATACATCACGCCTTGGTACAGTTCAAATATCTTATTGCACACACGGTCAAGGAAATAGCGGTCGTGCGTAACCATCAAAAGCGTCACTCTCGACTGGGTCAGATACTTTTCGAGCCATTCCACCATTTCCACATCCAAGTGGTTGGTCGGTTCGTCCATAATCAGGAAATCGGGGTCGTGCAGCAAGACTAAAGCCAAAGCCAGGCGCTTGATTTGGCCACCCGAAAGATTATCGGTGACTTGCGAAAGGTCATTCAATTCGAAACGCGAAAGGAACTGCACGGCATTCAGGCGCTGTTCCTCGTTCAAATCTTCCAGCAAATCGCTGATGCTGCTGCCTGAAGGATAAGTCGGGAGTTGTTCCAAATATCCGATTTTCAAGTCGTTGGCATACACGATTGAACCTGAATCAGGGCTTTCCTGCCCCATCAGGATTTTCAGCATGGTCGACTTGCCCGAGCCGTTGGCGGCAATCAAAGCCGTCTTGTCGCCTTTCTCAATGCCAAAAGTGACATCAGAAAAAAGCGTCTTGATGCCAAACGATTTCGATATGGAGTTGACTGACAGATAATTCATTATTCAAAAATAATCGCTACAAAAATAAAGTGGCAAAGATATACAAATGGAGCATTTGAACCAATGAAAAATTTAACGCTCCACCATTTCACCATTCACCAACACCTTAAACTTTTTTCCTTCTGGTGCCGAAACGCGGTAATCAACGACCTTTCCATCCTTCCATTCGCAATCAACGACAGCACCGCCACGTGCACAAAGACCTTTAAATGAGCCATTTGGCCAACAATCAGGCAAAGCCGGCAGCAATTCAATATATCCATCGTGACTTTGAATCAGCATTTCGGCAATGCCCGCCGTGCCGCCGAAATTGCCATCAATCTGGAAAGGCGGATGTGCGCAAAACAGGTTCGGATACGAGCCTGCTCCATTGCCGTTATAAGTCGCGCCCTCCATAGGCATACATGGCGACAACAGGTTTTTCAGCAACTTATAGGCATGATTTCCATCGCCTAAACGCGCCCAGAAATTCACCTTCCATGCCATCGACCAGCCTGTGCCCTCGTCACCGCGACGCTCCAAACTGACACGGCAAGCGTCCAGCAACTGCGGCGTCTTGGTCTTTGTAATCAAGTCACCGGGATACAAGCCGAACAAATGCGACACATGACGGTGATGCGGTTCGGTTTCTTCGTAATCTTTCAGCCATTCCATCAAGTAACCTTTCTCGCTGACCTGCATAGGAGGGAAACGTAACTCTGTCTGTTTCAATGAGTCAGCAAAAGCAAGGTCTTCATTCAATATAGCGGAAGCAGAAGCCACAGCATCGAAAAGTTCGGTGATAATCTGCACATCCATCGTGCTGCCCATGCAGACGCTTGCCGTGCGGCCATTGTCTAAACGGAAAGTATTTTCAGGCGATGAAGTCGGTGCTGTGACCAACCAACCGTGTTCAGGTTCCTCAATCATCACATCCATGAAGAACCGTGCCGCACCTTTTAACATTGGATAGATTTCTTTCAGAAAATCAACGTCTTCCGTAAAAAGATAATGCTGCCAAGCATGTAAAGCCAGCCATGCGCCGCAAGTATTGGTTGCCCCCCACGAAGGATGTTCGCCAGGAGCCGTATAGCCCCAGATATTGGTTCCAAAATGCGCCACCCAACCTTGCGCATCGTAAAAATCGCGTGCCGTCTTTTCTCCTGTAACGGAAAGATTTTCAGCCAGTTTCACCAATGGCAAATGCAGTTCCGAAAGATTGCAAACCTCGACCGGCCAATGGTTCATCTGCACATTGATATTCAAATGATAATCGCCATTCCAAGGCGTCTGAATCGTGTTTGCCCAAAGGCCTTGCAAATTCGGCGGCAGCAAATCCTCGCGCGTGGAACTAATCAGCAGATAACGGCCAAAATTGAAGTAAGCCATTGGCAACCAGGCATCTTCCTCATCAAGAAAGCGCTGCCAATGCTCTGACAAAGTCATCGTGTCATTGACAATCGGCTCTCCAATTTGCAGGCTTGCCCTATCAAACAAGGCGTGATAACTTTCAAGATGCTGCTGCAATTCAGTTTCATAATCCAAAGAATCAAAGAATTGAAAATCAACATCTTCAAGTTTCTTTATCCTGTCTTTCCAATTCGTTTGGGAAATGAAATACAGCGTTGCCTCATTTGCATTTTGCAAAACGACGCACGAATCATTGAAAGACACTTCTCCTCCATCATTTTTCAGGCACACGACCGCCTGATAACGCATGCCTTCCGCATTTTCCTGACCGCTTTCCAACATTCCGAACATCACGATTCCGTTTTCCGATGTGATGATTTCGGCGCGTTCGGGACGATTCAGATTATAAGCAAACGACACCTTGTTTTCCTGATTGGCAGTGAAATGAATCACGCCGACATCATCTTTGCGCGAGGCAAAATAATTGCGGCGATAAGCAACGCCACCTTTATTAAATAAGGTGTAAGCCATAGCATCGCTGACATTAAGGCCGCGCTCATAATCAGTCGCAGGAGCATCGTTTTCATAGAAATAGGTAATATCCAAATTGCCCAAGGTCTGATAGCAGCCGTATGGCACATTCGCTCCGCTCCCGTGACCAGAGCCTTCTCCACCACAAACAAACGTTTCATACATAAGTTGTTGCGCTTCATAATTCTTGCCTTCCAAAAGCAATTCACGGATTTCGGGCAATGCCGTTTTCGCTTTCGGATTGGCATCGTCATTCGGACTTCCCGACCATAAAGTTATGTCGTTCAAAACAATATGTTCGTTTTCAATGCCGCCATCAGGCATCATGCCCAAATGGCCGTTGCCCAAGGGCAAAGTCTCCTCCCAAATTTTGGCCGGCGCATCATAGCGCAAAACGATTGAATCATCACATTCATTTTCAGCATTTTCACACGAAACCAAGAATGGCAGCAAAAGGAAAATCAGGTAATGTTTTCTCATTGGATAGAAATTTGACAACAAAATTAGTACTTTTGCACCCTTAAAATCGAAATCATGCACGAATTTTTGGATTTATTTTTCGACGTACTGAGAAACAGCATTTTAGTCACGGGTTTGGTCATCATCATGATGCTGATGATCGAATACATCAACATCAACTCGCAAGGAAAACTATTTGGCCGACTGAGGAAAAACCGCTTTGGACAAGTCGTTTTGGGTGCCGGTTTAGGCATCATTCCAGGTTGCATGGGCGGTTTTGCGGCGGTTTCGATGTATTCCCATAAATTGCTGAGTTTCGGTGCTTTAATTGCCATGATGATTGCCTCATCGGGCGACGAAGCCTTTGTCATGCTGGCCATGATTCCGAAGGAAGCCGTGATGCTTTGCGGCATTTTGTTTGTGACAGCCATTGTTGCAGGTCTCATCACCGACCGTTTCGCCAAACCGAAACAAAACGAACATTTGGGTTGCAACGAAGAATATCAGATTCACGAAGAAGACCACCATCACGGCAAGAGCGACGAGAAACCGACATGGCGCAACATGAAGCACGCCAGCGCTGAACGCATCGCCTTGCTTTTGGGTGTGCTGCTTTTCATTTTTGCCTTGGCTTTCGGCATGTTGGAGCATGACCACGAACACGAAGGCCATGGTCACGATACCGAACTGGTTATCAGCGAAGAAACGCATTGCGATGCGCATGACTTTGAAATGGGAGAGGCTCACGGCCACACGCATCTCAACATCTTCGACGAATACTGGATGAACTTAATCTTTGCCCTCGTGAGTTTAGTGGTGGTTTATTTCATCGCCACTTCGCCGGAACATATCATCAAAGAACACCTTTGGGAACATATCATCAAGAAACATTTCCTGCCCATTTTCCTTTGGACTTTCGGTGCACTCGTCGTCATCGAAATCGGACTGCATTATTTCCACATCGAGAATTGGGTCAGTTCCAACATTCCTTGGATGATTCTGTTCGCCATTCTCATCGGCATTATTCCCGAATCGGGACCGCACATGCTTTTCGTCACGCTGTTTGCCACGGGCGTCGTGCCGTTCTCAGTGCTTTTAGCAAGTTCTATTTCCCAGGACGGGCACGCTTCTCTCCCGCTTTTGGCCGAAAGCAAATCCAGTTTCCTGAAAGCCAAAATCATCAATGTGATTGTGGCGGCCATCGTTGGTTATGGGTGCTATCTCATCGGATTCTAAATCAAAATCTACAATCTGAAATTATAGCTTTAAAAAATCGGCATTGTGTCCTTTTTTTCAACTTAATTGAGCGCATTAATTGTCGCTCACTAATATAGTTTTCGTATTTTTGTGCCCAAATTTTTAAATCTCATGAAAAGATTATCATTTCTACTAGCCATGATGTTCGTTGCACTCGTGGCAAACGCTCAGAAAATCGAGCACATCTATCATTACAGCAATCCTATCGTAAACACCCAAAACGGGTATCAACAGATTGGTTTACAAGGTTGTTCGCCCATTAGCACTGTTGGTGAGCCTACGCTTCCTTGGCAGAATGTCAGCCTGATGCTGCCTCAAAACATGGAGGCCGCAAGCATCAGCGTTGAGTTTTCCGATTTCGTCGAAATGGAAGGCGAATACAACCTCTACCCTTACCAAAGACCACGTCCTTATTCCGAGACGAGAGAAATTCCTTTCGAGAAAAACGAAGACATCTACCGTTCTTCCGAAGTTTATCCTTCGAGAACCAGCAGCGATGTCAACACGCAGTATCTCAACGGCGTAGGTTTCGCTTTCAGCGGATTCACTCCTGTCAGATACGTGCCTTCTACGGGCAAAGTGAGTTATGCCAAGACCGTGAAAGTCACTGTCGAATGTCAAGGCAGCCGTGCCGACCACAGCCGTAATCTTTGGCTGACACCTGAAAATCAGGCTTCAATCCTCCGTTTGGCGCAAAACGAATCGATGCTGAACACATACCAGAAACGTGGCCGTGATCTCAGCCATTACGACATGCTCGTCATCACCAGCGAAGAATGGATGGATGCCATGAACGAATACATCCAACTGCAAAACGGAAGAGGCATTCGCACCCATATCGTTAGCCTTGAAGAAATTTACGCTCAGATGGAAGGCCGTGACGAACCTGAAAAAATCCGTTATTACATCAAACAGGAATACGAAAACAACGGCATCAGCATGGTGAACCTTGCCGGCGACGTTTCCATTGTGCCTTTCCGTTACCTTTGGTGCTTTGCCCAGGAAGGTTACGAAGACCAGCTGCCAGCCGACATGTATTACGTTTGCCTTGACGGAACCCAGAATGATGACAATGACGACCGTTGGGGCGAAGTCGGTGAAGACGACCTTCTGCCAGAACTCAACATTGCCCGTCTGCCATTCAACAACGAGAAGCAGTTCGAGACCATCATGCACAAGACCTTCAGCTACACGCTGAATCCCGTCCTTGGCGAATTCACATCTCCTATTTTCGGTGCCGAACACCTCGGCGATGGCTATTACGGCAGCGACGATATGGAACGCCTCATCGGCGGCAGCAGCGACTACGACTACACCACCGTCGGTTATCCTGTTGATTACGATTTCAAGAAATACTACGCCACGCACAACATCAACTGGAGCGGTACTGATTTCAAGAATGTCATCCGCACCGGCGGTCAATATGTTCACCACGTGGGTCACGCCAACGCTGATTACGTGGCAGGTTGGACCGGCAGCATGATGCCCGACAATTTCTTTGAAGGCAACGACGGTGTGAACCACAACTACATGATTTTCCACTCCCACGGCTGCATTTGCGGCGACTTCCCACACGCCTGCGTGCTTGAAAAGATGATTACCATTGAGACCGGTTTCGTCTGCACCTGCGGCAATTCACGCTATGGCTGGTATTCACCTTGGGGCGACGGCATGGCAGCCCACATCCACCGCGAACTGGTTGATGCTTTCTGCGGCGACCACATGCAGTTCCTTTGCGAAGCCATGCGCGATGCCAAAATACAGACCGCACCTTACGTCACCATGTATGGCGAAGAAGGCTGCTTCCGTTGGAACATCTACTGCCTCAACCAATTGGGCGATGTCGCTTTAACTCCTTGGTTCGAAGAGCCTTTCAATCCTGATGTAACTTACAGCAACGGCTTGTTAATCGGCACCGAAAGCACTACCGTCAACGTGATGCAAGACGGCATGCCACTTAACAATTTCCGTGTCAGCCTCTATCGTGGCGATGAACTTCTCGGCTTCGGCCTCACCGACAATGAAGGCAATGCAACCTTGGTTTTCGACAGACCAATTGATGCAATTGGCGAAATGAAACTCATCGTCACAGGTCAAAGTGCATGGCCACAGGTTTTGGATGTTACGGGCTTTGAAGGCAATGAACCTTACGTTTACGCCGATTTCAAGGAACTTGACAGAGAGCCAATCAGCGAAGAAACCTGCGGACTTAGCGTCACGCTTCACAATATCAGCAACACGGCTGCCAACCATATCGAAACCACACTGAGCACCGATTGCGATTACATCACCATCACAAACGGAACAATGAGCCGCGACAATGTCGCCGCTATGAGCGATACCGACATTGATAACGCTTTCCAGTTCACCATTGCTGACAACACGCCTGATTATACGAGAGTTGTGTTTGAAATTGCCTGTAACGATGGCACAGAAACCCACACAACTCAAAGAGGTTTCCGCGTTTTTGCTCCGAATATCGAAATCACGGAAGTGGAATTCGACGACAGCCTCGGCAACGATGATGGCCTGATTGATGCCGGCGAAGAAATCATCCTTCACGTTAAAGGCATAAACAAAGGTCACGCCATGGCTTCTGATGTGATGCTTTCAGCCTTGTGCCAAGACGGCGAAATCCATATTGAAAATGCTTCGTTGGTTCTTGGCGATGTCGATATAAACGGCACGTTTGCCACCGACATTACATTCACCAGCGATGAAGACATTCTTGGTGGAACTGCCTACACGATCAACTTCCAGCTTTCCACCGGTGCATACGAGATCCCTTACGATTATGTTTTCTCTGTCGGATATGCCCTCGAAAGTTTTGAAACAGGCGACTTCAGCTTCATGGGTTGGGACCTCGGTGGCGAACAGCCTTGGTTTGTAACCAACGAAGAATCCTATGAAGGCGAATACAGCGTCCGTTCCGGCGCAATCGACGATGACGAAATTTCAAGCCTCATCCTTTATGCAAACACAAGCATGGATGGTGATTTGAGTTTCCATTACAAAACCTCAACGGCCAGCCACGATTACCTCGTGTTCCTTGTCGATGGTGAAGTCATCAAGATCTGGGACAAGGAAAACGACTGGAAACCTTACAGCACCGAAATTAAGGCCGGCAGCCATGTTATAGAATTCCGTTACGACAAGAGTCCTAATGGCGTCGGCGGTCAAGACTGTGTCTGGATTGACAACGTGATTTTCCCACCAACCTTCATCGTGACCGATGTCGAAGAAGTCACTTCCGAAAAGACAAACGGCATTTACCCGAATCCTAACAATGGCTGCTTCACCATCAGCCTGGCTACTGAACATTCCGACATTGCAATTTACAACCAACTTGGTCAATGTGTCAAGAGCCTCAGCAACGTTTCCGGCTATCAGGTCATTGAACTTGACGATGCTCAAGGCTTGTATTTCGTTCAAATCCAGAACGGAAACCAAACCGAGACCCTGAAGATGATGGTTAAGTAAAATCCATCGGATACAAACTAAAAAAGCCCGCCATCAGGCGGGCTTTTTTAGTTTGTCAGAATATCCGATTCGTTGTTTGGAAATCAGACAAAACCATCCAATCACAAACTTAGTGAGAATTAAATAAGGCAACAATATACAATTTGACCTTTCAATAACCAAAACAATCAAAACAATCAAAACCCACAAAACATTTTTCTATCCGCCTCTGAATCTCGCAACCGCTCGATTCGTACCCGGCAGAGCATCGGAGATGCGGAACCAGATGACCCCCGATTAGGGGGAATCGGACAGGAAAGAAAAAAAGAG
>JAZQPN010000021.1:0-4833 GCA_045628585.1 Bacteroidales bacterium
ATATTTCCAAGTGATGGCAGAACCCGTCTCGACTTGCGTCCACGAAATCTTGGAACGGTCGCCACGGCAAAGTCCGCGCTTCGTGACCAGATTGTAGACACCGCCCTTGCCGTTCTTATCGCCCGGATACCAGTTCTGCACAGTGGAATATTTCACTTCAGCATCGGTCTCGGCAATGATTTCGACGATAGCAGCATGAAGCTGGTTTTCGTCGCGTTGCGGAGCCGTACAACCTTCCATATAACTCACGTATGCGCCTTCGTCAGCGACAATCAGCGTGCGCTCGAACTGACCCGTATTGGCCGCATTGATGCGGAAATAAGTGGAAAGTTCCAGCGGGCAATGCACACCTTTAGGAATATAGCAGAACGAGCCATCGCTGAAAACGGCAGAGTTCAAGGCGGCAAAGAAATTGTCGGTGTAAGGCACGACCTTGCCCAGATATTTCTTCACCAAATCAGGATGCTGCTTGACGGCCTCGCTGAACGACATGAAAATGACGCCATGCTTCGACAAGGTTTCCTGGAAAGTAGTCTTCACCGAAGTGCTGTCCATAACGGCATCGACGGCCACGCCCGAAAGCTTTTTCTGCTCGTCCAATGAAATGCCCAACTTATCGAAAGTGGCCAGCAATTCAGGGTCGACTTCATCGAGACTCTGCTTTTCCTTGCGTTTGCGCGGGGCGGCATAATAAATAATGTCCTGATAATCAATTTCGGGCAAATCCAAATGGCCCCAATCGGGTTGCTTCAGGGTTTGCCAATGGCGGAATGCTTTCAGGCGGAATTCCAACAGCCATTCCGGCTCTTCCTTTTTCGCCGAAATCAGTCGGACGATGTCTTCGTTCAGGCCTTTCGGGACGAAATCGGTCTCAATATCAGTCACAAAACCAAATTCATAGTCCTTGTTCGTGACCTCGGTAATGATATTATCTTTTGGATTTGACTCCATAATGTCTTAATTAAGAAAGATTTTAAATTAGGCGGCAAAGATACGAAATAAAGCAGTGCAGACGCCATTAGGTGACTTTTTTTCAATGAGATGGTCGTCCTATTGAACCATGCGTCTTCACTTCCCCACACACAAAACAATAACATTGACACAATCCTAAAAGTTCACGGAAAAATTGAAAACATACCTGAAAAAAATTCCGATTTTATTCATTATTTTATCTGTATTGGATAAAAAATGGCAATTTTTATCCAGTACAATGTGTTTTTTTGGATAAAAACGCCTATTTTTGCAGCAGAAAAAAATGTATCCATGAAAGACATCATACAGAGCCAGAGAAAAGAGCGTGACGAATTGCTTGGCCGTCCATATTTGGAGCGGCACACCAAATATAATAAAGCGGAATTATTGTCCAATCCGCTCATCAAGTTCATCAGTGGACCGCGACGTGTAGGCAAATCAACATATGCGCTGTTGCTGCTTAGGGGAAGGAATTTCGCTTACCTGAATTTCGACGACCAGCTCTTATTGAGTCGTTGGAATGAAGATTTAGTTATGCGCCTGCTCGATGATGTGTATCCTGATTATGAATACCTTATGCTCGATGAAGTGCAAAATCTGCCTGAGTGGGATTTGTGGGTGTCAAAACTTTACCGAAGGGGCAAAAACCTCATCATCACTGGAAGCAACGCCAATATGCTCAGCAGCGAAATGGCCACAGTGCTTACGGGACGCTATTTGTCAGTAGAGATGCTACCGTTCAGTCTTGAAGAGGCCTTTTCCTTTCATAATATTGACATTCAACACATTAAGAATGAAGACCAAAACGAAGTATCGGCATTATTGGATGATTACTTGCGCAATGGCGGTTTCCCGGAAACGTTATCCGCGCGTAGTATCACGCAGAACTATCTTGCCGCTTTATTTGATTCCATTTTGCTGAAAGACATTGCAAAGCGCCACAATGTGCGCAAGACCACTGAACTTTACAACCTCGCTTATTTTTTGCTTGCAAATTTCTGCAATCCTTTGTCAGCCAACGGCTTGACAGAAGAATTAAACATATCGAGCGTCACCACCACCCAAAAATTCTGCCAATATTTGACCGAACCTTTCCTGTTTTACTTCTTGCCGCGCTTCAACAACAAATTGAAACTGATGCAGAAAGCCGACAAAAAACTCTATGTCGTAGACAATGGCTTCGTCAATTCTTCGGCATTTAACTTGAGTGAAAACCTTGGAAGATTACTTGAAAACCAAGTGTTTGTTGAATTGCTTCGACGTGGATACAAACCCGGACAAACTTTATTTTATTACCATTCGGCAAATGACAAGGAAACCGATTTCGTTATACGAAAAGGGACGAAAGTAGAAAGTCTCATCCAGGTTTGCTACAGCCTTGAATCAGAACGCACACGCAAGCGCGAGGTGGATTCGATAGTGGATTGCGCCAAGGAACTCCATTGCGACGACCTTGTTATCGTTACCAAAAATGAAGAAGACATTGTGGAAAAAAGTGGTCGCACCATCCGTGTTGTGCCGATTGTAAAGTTTTAATGAAAAGAATGGTTGACTTGCCAATTCGCCTCGCTCCCTCGATGAGCAAAGCCTTCTGTCCGCCTGTTCTTTTCCATTCCAAAAACTTTTGATATGCTTTTCTTTTGAATATCATTGTTTTACAATCTTATTTCTGATAGTGCGCATATATTACTATGTCTAAAAATCCGATAGTGCGCATGTATCGGCCTTTTTCAGGACAAACCAGCCACTTAAAAATCCACCTTTTCTTTTCGGATTTGCGAAAATTCTGCTATTTTTGCAGTAGAATAACAAATCATTGATGCAAAAGGAAAATCGCAAAAGAGGGTTTTTGTTTTATTTCGGGCGGGTGATGGCCGGCATCGGCATCGCATTGCTGCTGTTGTTTTTAGGAATTTACCTTTCCACGCCGAGCTATCATTTCAAAGAGCCGCGCCCGTTTTCCGGCGAATACCTTTACAATCCATACCAGAATATCAATCCCGACCAATGGAAAAAATTCAATTTCCACTGCCATTCACGGAAATTCTTCGGTTTGACCAACGGCCACCTCAGCAAAGAAGAAGACATCGACAGCGTTTACCAATATTTAGGTTACGACCATTACGGCATTTCCGACTACATGAATATCAACTTGCACAACGCTGAAAATGAGGGATTTATTCCAGCATACGAACATGGTTACGGACTGATTCACAAAACCCATCAGCTTTGCATTGGAGCCGAAAAAGTGTGGATTATTGATTATCCATTCATGCAGAACCTAAACATTAAGCAACACGTAATCAACAGGTTAAGCAAACATTCACGTTTTGTTGTGCCTGCTCATGCTACGTTCACGAATGGCTACAAGCCGAAAGAAATGAAATACCTGAGCAATTACCGCTTGTTGGAAATCATGAATCCCTACGGCGACGCCATCGAACATTGGGATGTCGCTTTGTCAAACGGCCATCGAGTTTACGGCATCGGCGACGATGATACGCATAACGTGAAAAACACACATGAAGTGGGACGCAACATGACCGTCATCAACACGCAAGACCTTGACAAAGAGCACATTTACGATGCACTCAACAAAGGGAAATCGTATGTAATGGAACTCAATGCGTTTTTTTTCCATCCTCAGTCATTGGATTTTAAAAAAGAGAAAGTCGAAATTCTGCCTTATCTCACGCGCGCCGAATTAGCAAGCGACACGCTATTTGTTGAGACATCGGCAAACAAAATGAAAGAAGTGAATTTCATTGGACAAAACGGCGACACGCTTTGCACACAAAACGACACGAAATCAGCTTTCTACGTCATTCAGCCAAACGACACTTACGTCAGGACAAGAATCAACATCGATGACTTGCACATCATGTATCTGAACCCAGTCACACGTCATCCCACGCAAAAGGTGATAGATTTAAGGCTCGATTCCATCAACTTTGCGCAGACCATTCTCTATTGGATGGTGTATGTAGCAGTCATCATTGCCGCAGTGTGGTATCTCTTCAAACAAAAACAGAAAAGGAATGACCATGCCTAAAGAAATGAAGATTAACAAAACGCTTTTCTTACTTCTGATTATCAGCGTTTTAATACGCGGATTCTTAGCAGCATGGCTCGAATTTGGCAACGATGAAGTCTATTACTGGACCTACGCCAAATTCCCCGACTGGAGCCATTTCGACCATCCGGGCATGGTGGGCTGGGTGATTCAGCTATTCAGTCTTAACCTATTGTTCGACAGCGAGTTTTTCATCCGTCTTTCCTCCGTGATTTTCATGACGGCCAACACCTGCATCATCTTTCGCATCGGGAAAGAGATAAAAGACGCGCAGACCGGCCTCTATGCCGCTTTCCTGTACACGGCCTCCATTTATGCCTTTGTCATCACGGGCGTTTTCATCATGCCTGACACGCCGATGAGCCTTTTCTGGCTCTTGGGTTTCTGGATGTTTGCCAAGTATTTCACTGCCGAAAAGCCTAAAAACCTGCATCTTATCTTAGCCGGTCTGTTTTGCGGACTTTGCATTTTGTCGAAATATACAGGCGCTTTCCTTTGGGTTGGAGCCGGACTTTACATCCTGCTTTTTGACAGAAAGCAACTGAAAAAGCCCGCCTTGTACCTTTCGTTAATCATCACCGCAATATGCTGTTTTCCAATATTATACTGGAACTATCAAAACGATTTCATCAGTTTCAGCTTCCACGGCGACAGGGTCAGCCTTTTTGCAAAACCCACCTTTAATTATATAGGAACCGAACTTGCCGGTGAATTTTTCTACAACAATCCGGTGAATTTCGTTTTGACCATCATCGCAATTATTGCATTGATTAAAAACAAAATAGAAA
>JAZQPN010000022.1:0-2865 GCA_045628585.1 Bacteroidales bacterium
TGAATGGCGACAAACATCTCGTCTTCGTCCTCATGGGCGATGGTGAGCAAGAGGAAGGCCAGATTTGGGAAGCTGCCATGTATGCTCCCGCAAAAGGTGTCGATAACCTCGTGGCCATCATCGACTACAACAAGAAACAAATTGATGGCTCTACCGACGACGTGATGAACCTCGGCGACATGCGCGCCAAATACGAAGCTTTCGGCTGGGACGTCATCGAAATTGATGGCAACAACATGCAAGCCATAGTCAACGCATTGAATCTGGCTCGCGAAAACGCACATCAAGGCAACCCACAACTCATCCTCGCTCACACCGAGATGGGCATGGGCGTCGATTTCATGATGGGCACACACAAATGGCACGGCTCTGCTCCGAATGATGAACAGGCCGCCAACGCACTCGCACAATTGGAGGAAACTTTAGGAGATTATTAAATGATTGGTTTTCAGTTATCAGTTTTCAGTAACTTAAGACTGAAAACCGATGACCGAAAACCGAAAACCAAGAATAATATGGATTTCACAGTACAAAATAACAAAGATACAAGGTCGGGATTTGGTGAAGGTTTGCTTGAAGTGGGCCGTCGCAACCCGAAAGTGGTCGCTTTTTGCGCCGATTTGACTGGCTCATTGAAGATGGGCGATTTTGCAAAGGAATTTCCTGAGCGTTTCTTCCAGACAGGCATCGCCGAAGCCAACATGATTGACATGGCTGCCGGTATGGCTTTGAGTGGTTTTGTGCCGTTTACGGGCACTTTCGCCGCTTTCTCAACGGGCCGTGTTTACGACCAAATCCGTCAGTCGGTGGCATATTCCAATAAGAACGTGAAAATTGCGGCATCGCATGCTGGCGTTACTCTTGGCGAAGATGGCGCAACGCACCAGATTCTGGAAGACATCGGCCTGATGAAAATGCTGCCCAACATGACGGTCATCGTTCCATGCGATTTCAATCAGACGAAAGCTGCCACGATTGCAGCGGCTGAATACGATGGCCCTGTATATCTGCGTTTTGGCCGTCCGAAAGTGCCGAATTTCACGCCTGTCGACGAAAAATTTGAAATCGGCAAGGCCCAAATGTTGCAGGAAGGCACCGATGTCACCATTTTTGCCTGCGGTCATTTGGTTTGGAAAGCGGTTCAGACACTGCCGATCCTCAAGGAAATGGGCATTAATGCCGAATTGATTAACATTCACACCATCAAGCCTTTGGATGTTGATGCTGTGCTGAAATCAGTGGCAAAAACGAAGTGCGTCGTGACGGCTGAAGAACATCAGCGCAATGGCGGTTTGGGTGACAGCATTGCTCAGGTTTTGGCCTTGAATACGCCTTATCCGATGGAAATGGTGGCCGTCAACGATGTGTTCGGTCAAAGCGGAACACCTGACGAACTGCTGAAGGCATATCATTTGGATACGCCTGATATTGTCGAAGCGGTGAAAAAAGTTGTGGCAAGAAAGCATTAAAAATCAAAACTATGCGTAAACTTTCTGTTTTCTTATTATCATTCTTTTTAATAACGAATCTTTTTGCTTCCGGCAATGGAGACGATCTGGAAAACAATAAGCAGGAACAACCAAAAGCAGTCAATGTCATTTATATGATTGGTGACGGCATGTCGCTGCCCCAAATCTATGCCGCCATGTTGGCGTCGGACAACGATTTGGCTTTCACTGAATTTCCGTATTCTGGCATTGTGATAACCAAGTCCGCCAGCAATGACATTACCGATTCGGCTGCGTCGGGAACGGCTTTGTCATGCGGCGGCAAGACAAGAAACGGCATGGTGGGCATGACACCTGATTCCATTCCGATGCGTTCTGTCCTTGATGTTTTGGCCGAGAACGGAAAGACCACTGGCATTGTTGTCACTTGCTATGCAACGCATGCTACGCCAGCAGCTTTCTATGCCAAGGTTCCTAACAGAGGTCAATATGAAGCAATTGCTGAACAGATGATGAATTGTGACAATCTTAACGTGATGATAGGTGGCGGCCTCAAGCATTTCAATCAACGTAAGGATGGTCGCAATCTCCTTGAAGAAATGGCTCAAAAAGGCTGGAAAGTATATGATACGCTGGCCAATATCGATGTCACCAATAAGAAATATGCAGTATTGTCCGATGATGATCATTTGCCTGTCATTTCCAAAAGAGGCGATTTCCTGCCGCGTGGCGTGAAAACAGCCTTGGAAACTCTGGATGGCAGCAAAAACGGTTTCTTCCTGATGGTGGAAGGCTCGCAAATCGACTTTGCCTGCCATGCCAACGACTCGACCTATACGGTGGACGAAATTAAGGACTTCAGCGATGCCATTCAGGTTGCCTTGGATTATGCGAAAACCCATGAAAACACTTTGCTTGTCGTCACTGCCGACCACGAAACCGGCGGCTTGACGTTGCGTGACCCAAAGGGACATTACAGTAATCCCAGCACGGCGTTTTCAACAGGAAGCCATACCTGCCTGCCGGTCATGGTGTTTGCTTACGGTCCTGGTGCAGAACAGTTTACAGGCTGGATGGAAAACAGCGACTTGAAAGGAAAGATCCTGAATGCTTGCGGAATACCGGAAAAAGATACAGTCTCCGGCAACATCGGTCAGGTTGATGCCGTGAAAACCAATTTCGATTCTGGCCATAACAAGTAAAAAAAGCTGTTCCAAAACATGAGAGACTGAGCCGAAAGGTTCGGTCTCTTTTGTTTTTCTTTTCATAACAACAGAATTTCTGAAATTAAAACCCTATCTTTGCAGTCTTTGAAACGAAATCATGGCATCAGGTTCGAAATTCATAGCAGACCGATTGTTTTCCTTGTCGAAGCAAAACCTTTCTTCGACGGTGATGCGCCTTGCCGTCACAAGCG
>JAZQPN010000023.1:0-8934 GCA_045628585.1 Bacteroidales bacterium
ATTCCGAACAGAGAAGTTAAGCCCTGCCGCGCCGATGATACTGCATCCGTGTGGGAAAGTAGGTCGCCGCCCACCCTTAACGAAAACCCTGACACTTCTTGCGTCGGGGTTTTTTGTTTGTATTATGGTTCTGCAAAAAAAACTCAGGTTTGCCTGAGTTTTTTCTCTTATTCCCTACCCTTTCATCGTCCAATTACATATCTCGAATCATCTTTCTTTATGCGACTATCAAACACTCCTATATATTCCTCATCACTGTGACGATTAACTCCAATATACTCCAAAGAACTATCTTCATAACGGCGGAACAGCAAAATGGAATCATTCATTTGAGTACTGTTGAAAACTCCTACCGAAACCAACAACTCAAAATCTGGAATGGTAAGCGAGGTTACCCGTTGAAATAGTTCCGGCTCTAATTTTCGAATAATGTCGGTGAGCGATTCTTCCCGATAATCAGTGAGATACATAAAAATTGGAATGCGTGTGGCAAATTTCATCAGCTTCTCTTGCACCTGCTTTCGCTTACTTTTGAATTCTTTTTCTTCAGCAGTGAGTTCTTTCTTTTCCTGCTGGCTAATTTGCTCTCCCCTCTTTTTCAGCTTTTTGATTTTGTCAGCCTTGTTGACAATGGTTTCTATAATATCGCCACCCAAAGCGCGAAATCCTTCAATCTTCATAATGGCTTCCATCGCTGCTGGATTGTTCAACACACGCAACAAAGTCAAATTATCCACATTTACCAAAGTCGCACTGTTCCAACGTCGCGCAAGCAATGTCGCACTTGTTCCATTATCCACAAAATCAAGTATTTCTGTTGCATTTACAATCTGCATACTACTGCCATCGAATTGCAAAATGGGCAAAAAGTTGATGAATTCATCCACCTTTTGCGTGGCATTTTTCATTTGGTCGGTGCTCAGTTTATTGGCATAGCTGACCACTTGCCGCAAAGCTCTGTTCGGGGCAAAGTCAAACACATAACACGTTTGCTTTTGAATGACTTTTGTTTTATGGTCTTCGCTTTCAACAATCCAAGGCGACTGCACGCGGAAAGCCGACTGGAAATAAGTTTCAGGCGAAGAACAATTCCGAAGCATCAAAATTCCAGACAATGGCTTGATTGTCACACCTGTAGTTAATTTTCCGCATGTCAACGTAATTGTTTTGGTTAATACGGGATTATCTCCCATTGCCCTTTTTACCGGATTGAGCGCATCAACACCAATTCCAGCCTCTACCCCACTGCAATTCACGATATTGTAGTTCTGATAGAAATTGTTTGCCGGACGGTGCAACAAGTTTTCCATGGCATCACAGGAAGCCACACTGTACATGAACCACATCGTATGGTTGCATTTGTCCAAAAGGCGGCTGTCATCGAAAGGCAACGCAGGTTTCTGGTTGAGGGGCGAATTGCTGTCATTGAATATGGATGCCTTACCGCGAATAATGTCCAGCCACTTTTGCACGGCATTTTCGTGAACAAATTTGGCATTCTTTCCCTGCCCTTCAGCGCGGAAAAATTCGTTCAGGTCAAATTCATCCATATCGTACTGCTCAATCAGTTCGCCTAAGTCATTCGGCATCTGGTAGGTCATCAGCACCATCGTTGGCAATTCTGCATACGGGTTTGGCTGGTCTTTACAATTGCTTTTCGCCGTTTGTTCATCCTGATACGTCCAGTTGAAAATCTGGTCTTCCATAAACTCGCCCGAAGCGATGGCTCGAAACGGTGTGCCACTCAAATAAAGGTAATGATTGCCGGTAATGGGCATCTGTTCTTCATCGAAAAGTTTGCCGCTCACCACGTCCAAACCGTCTTCCAGCAAAATGTCGTTCATTTCAAGAAGGTCGCTTTTCGATTGTCCTTCACCTATATCCAACAAGGTTTTCGAGTTTTCGTTCCATGCTCCAAAATGATATTCATCGAGAATAATCAAATCCCACTGAATGGCGTGAACCCATTCGTTTTTGCTTTTGATGCCGCCAGTCTGACTTTTGCCCAAATAATCCTGAAACGAGCCAAAACAGACAATGGGTTTTGCCGGATCCAGATCATCAGGCGAGCCTCCGTCGCGAGAACTAAAGAACTGCCAACCTTCAAAATCAACGTGTTGCAAAAGGTCGTCACGCCAAGAGCCTTCGACAGCAGGCTTGAAAGTGAGCACCAACACGCGCCTGGCTTTCATCTTCTTCGCCAGCTGATAGGCAGTGAAAGTCTTTCCGAAACGCATTTTGGCATTCCACAGAAAATGCAATGGCTCACCATCGCGGTGCGGTGCCGTCAGGAAATATTCATACGTCATTTCTACCGCCCTTTGCTGCTCGTAACGCATTCCAAAATCAAGAGTACGTTTAGGTTCAAAGTGTGTGCGATGTTTTACCGACTGATAGGCATTTTTCACATCGTCTATCGTACAACGGAACCATTCACCCGCTGTGTTTTCGAAGCCGTTTTTTCGCAACACCTCGTGTACGGCGTGGTCGCGGAAATAGTTGCCGCTGCCATCGGCATAAAAGGCGGTGTCGAACCACTCCAATCGGTAGGTTTTTCCAGGCGTAATGATAGGATGTTGCTCCTCAATGCGCACGTTGACATCTTCGCGCGTAGTGTCACCAATCTTTAGTTGGCCAGGGAAATGCGTGTCGGTGTAGGCATAAATCTGCGGCGTAAAACGCTTGTATTCAGGCAGTATTTCTTGTTGGGTTTTCATTTATTTAGCTTTTATTATTTCTATTTTTTTATTGCGAAGAATTGTTTTTTCAAAAAAATTCACAAAGAAAATAACTCTTCAGCATTTCAAAGAACATTTTGATAGTCAAACTGTCATGGCTTAGGTTTGCGCTTCTTTCCTTTATCGAAATTAATAATTGTATTGTCTATCTTCAAATCAGTTCCGTCAAATTCGACAGTTATGATTTCGGCAATAATGGTTCTGCAAACTTTCAATGCTGTTTGATAGGACACCCCAAAGAAACAATCGTTTCCTCCTTGTTGTAATTCGCATGTGACTTCCACACTTTTTCCATTGAAAACCAGCAACAAGCGGCGGTTTTTGATTTGGAAAAACAAAGGACAATTTTTCTTACTAGGTCCCACTTCCCAAATAGCACTTTTCAAAACGTCTCTCTTACATGTAACTAAAAATCCGTTTTTCATCATTCCATCGGTTTTATCATCGATTCTATGAAGTTGATTTCGTCTTTTGTCAGGCCGTATTTCTCGTAAAGCATCTCGTCTGTCCACGGATGGGAAAAGTCTTGGAGAGGGACGAAACGAAATACTTCTTGAGAAACTTGCATTGTTCCTCTTCCAAAATACAATAGTATCCTAAAGAAATTCGTATTGGTGTAAGATAGGCAGTTTTGTTGTTCTTCAGCAGAATCAAAAGGACCTATAACTAAAAATGTTTCTGAACAAACGACGTTTTTATCAGCAGATATTAATTGTGGTGGAATGATTGCGTCTGTTGAATATGCCTTTGAAATGAATAACTTGTATTTATCAATCCATTCGGCATTTTTTGTAATGCCAGATTTTAAAACATAACCATTGACTCTTTTGGCTCCCCCTTTTAGTCCTTTTACTCCCCAGATAAAAACAGAACCACTATATTTTTCAGATTTCAAATTTAATTCAGGATATTTATCTGGACAATTGAAAATATCGGTATTGATATTGAATGGTTTTCTGGGAGAGACAATGCTACTAAATGAAGTGTCTTTTGTTACTTTCTGGATGATTGATTGTCGTCTAATGTCTCTAATTACAATATTTGAATATTCATTTTTCAAATAACGTGTTGATACAATTGCTTTTCCATCTTTGGGTTGATATATGAAGTTCGTTTTACCACAATATTGATTATCCCACAAAAAATAACAAACTCCTCCGTCAATATGCAGTCCTGCAAAACAGTCTGATGAATTTTCATAGTCATATAAATATTTTATGCGCTTGTCATTCATCATTTTTTCCCTAAACTGATTCAATCCTCTACCTCCAACCATCCACTTTGAAGGTACAATCATTGAAAGATAACGTGGTTTTAACAACATTGCTTGTTCTATAAACCTATTATATATAGGCATTGCAGCATCTGTACTTGCACCACTTCCATCTGTTAATTGATATGGTGGATTCCCAATAATGACATCGAATTGCATATTCTTGAAAATTTCGTTTAAGTTTTTGTGAATGAATGGATAAGCATAATTTTCAATGGTTTCAGCGCGGTCGTATTGCGCACGGTTGGCTCCGCATTGACTGCATTTGCCGTTTTCCCAAATGTGTTCGCATCGCATATAGCGCACATTTCCTTGCTCATTTTCGAAACATCTGGCCACGGAATATTTCCCTGCCGCGTTTTTCGCACAATACAGCGTGCGACGGCTCATCTCGGCAGTGAGTTGCGTGAGTGCTATGCCAAACAACTGCTTGCTCATGATGTGGTCGATGCGCTGCTGCAAATCGGGAATTTTCTCTTCCAACCCCACCATGAGCCGCTTAGCAATTTCGCGCAAAAACACGCCGCTTTTGCTGCAAGGGTCAAGAAATCTGGCCGTTGGATCACTGAACAAATCTTGCGGAAGCATGTCGAGCATCTGGTTTGCCAGTTCGGGCGAAGTGAAGACCTCGTCGCTACTCAGGTTGGCCAGACAGTTCAAGATGTCGGAAACCGTCTTCTTCATAGCGTATGGATTTTCGTGTAGTGAACCAAAGGAAACTCACGCACGGGTTCGTCAAACTGCTTTGCGTCACCATTTTCGTCGAAGAGTGAATACTGATGTTCCTTTTTTACTAAAAAGTCGAACTGGAAATCGCGGCGTTGCACCTTGTCGCCCACAAAAGTCCACTCACTGAACACGATGGGCTTGCCATCAGCAGCCGTGTAGGTTAAGGCATCACCTTGCACGATGTTGCGTTGCAACAGGTAACGGACGTTCTGTAAAAATTCGTCGGTTTGTTGTAGAGACGCGCCATGGCACGTCTCTACAACAAAATCAAACAATCGTTGGCGGCATTGCTCTGCATTATCGGGCAGCAATTCAATGCCATAAATAGAGGCGACGGCCTGCAAAGCATATTTCTTCCATTCGGCGCCGGCATAACGTTGACCGACGACCGACATTTTGCGGCGCAGGATTTCGATGAGGAAATTACCATCGCCGCAAGCGGGTTCAAGGAAACGGCTGTCGATGCGAAGCGTTTCGTCCTTCACGAGGTCGAGCATGGCATTCACCTCGCGCGGGTTGGTGAACACCTCGCCATGGTCGGCCACCCGCTTTTTCGATTTCACTTGGGTGTTTTCGGGCATTTGTTCGGTTTTAGGTGCGTCTGCCATTTTCCCTAAAACCTTGCAAGCCAAGCACAAAAGAAACGTGGACGAAACTTATCCACATTCCGGGTGCTTGGCCTGACCCTGTAACTCAGATAAGAACGCCCACGTTGTACGCGGACGTCCACTGTTATCTTCTAAGTTACATTTCCTTCGCGGCCAAGCTTTGGAATGATTTCAGAATAGCAGCAAACGCTATGTTATTATGTCAATTTATAAGTTGTTTTCCTTTATTCGATTCTCAAATTTATGAATGAAACAAATTCCATTGCCTAAAATAGGCGAAACGGAAATGCAAAAATAGAACAAAATGCAAGCAAATGCAAATTGAAGACAAAAATCCATCATTTGCAAACTTTTTACTAATTTTACAGCAAATTTCTATTGATGGGCAAAAGGCTTATTTTATTTGTTATCTTATTGATTTTTAGCACAATCGGTTTCCCTCAGGAAAACCGAGGAGATTCCATTATGCCTAAACCGGTTGAAAAATTGCCTCAAAAGCCTATCGATTCCACCTTTGTCACCTACTTTCAGGCATCTTTCGACAGCATTTTCCTTGCCGCTCCAAAAGTCATCGACACAGCGACCTTCAATGCCAACGATTTTGACATTCTCAGCAAGGAAAGAACCATCTACAGCACCTTGAGCAATACAGGTCTGGCCCATAAGTCAATGAGATTCAAGTATTCCAATCAAGTCGGATTCGATATGGGGCTTCCCTCCTACTCTGCTTTCATCAAGACGAAGGATAACATGGACACCTACGTCTCGGTGCTGCCCTATTCCGAAGCGCGGTATGTGATGACCTCTGGCGACAAGGAACAACATCTGAAAGTGAAGTTCGGCAGGCAGTTTGCACGCCGTCTTTACATCGCCTTCGATTTCAACACCGAAATTTCGCCCGGCGTTTTCAAAAACTGCAGGACAAACAACAATTATTTCTGGATCAATGCACATTACGCGACTGAAAACCAACGCTATGGCGCAATGGCCTATTGGTACAGAAACAAGATGGACATGCAGGAAAACGGCGGCATTGTAAGGGACGAGGACTACATATCGCATACCGAAAGCGACAACAATGTCATCAGCACCAACCTTTCGTCGGCCACCAATTATGTCAAAGTCAGCGGGGCAGGTTTGGAACATTATTTCAACCTGCTCAGCAACACGGTTAAGGTGAAGCACGAAAGCGATACAACGCAAGTATCTGACAGTCTTATCGTTGCAGATTCAATCATGATGGACTCCATTACATTGGATTCCATTCGGCCTGCAATGGATTCCGCGCAGATTGCCGCCCAAAATGAACAGTTTGAAACGAAGACCAGAAAATTCACCTTGGGGCGCATTTGTCACCGATTCGATTATCAGCGCAACCAGCTTTTCTTCAACGAGACGTCAATAAGCGCCGATTTCTATCAATTTTTTGCAATTGACACGCTTTTGATTCCAAACATGACAACCGACACGACAATTGTTCAGGCCATTACCAACAAATTGAGCTGGAACAGTTTAGGCTATCAGAAATACAACGACGACGTGCCGTTTTTCGTTTTTGCAGGCGTTGAACAAGGCATCTACAAAATCAAGCATTTCGATTATCTTGAAGGCGAGATGGGCCAAAACCGTAACTTCAACCAACTCAGCATCAATGGCGGCATCATCATCAACCTGTTCAAGTCGACGAGAGTAACGGGAAAGGCCAAACTCGTCACTTTGGGTTATCAAATCGGCGATTTCGACATCAACGGCGAATGGCGACAGTATTTGGGCACTACCATGAAAAATTTCGGCAAACTCACTTTCGATGTAGACCTTAAACGCCAGTCAGCCAATTGGTTTGAGCAGTCGTACACTTCCAACCATTTCCGTTGGGAAAACGATTTCAAGGCCGCCACATACCTCCATTTCGGTTTGTCGTACCAATACAAGGCATTTAGCGTCGGCGTAAAGCAAACCTCCATCAACAACCTGATTTACTTTGGCTTGCAGGCCCGTCCAGAACAATTCAACGGTTTTTGCAGCATCCGAGAAGCCTTCGGGAGTTTCCATTTCAACCTCAGACGATTTGAATTTGACGGTTTCGCCTCGCTGCAAAAAGCAAATAATGAGGAAATTATGCACTTGCCTTTGTTTTTGGGCAAATTAAAGTTTTCCTACTCGCAACCTATTTTCCACAAGGCGGCCACCCTGCAACCCAGTCTGACCGTGCAATATTTCACCAAATATTATGCTGACGCATATATGCCGGCCTTGCAGACTTTCTACCTGCAAAACGAAGTGAAAATCGGCAATTTCCCATTCATCGATTTTGCCTTAGCCATCAAGGTGAAGCGGGCCAACATTTACGTTGCCTACAGCAATATGTTCTTACTGACAGGCAATTACGATGCCTTTATTGGCGCACACTACCCGATGAGAAGCAGCAAGATTTTCATCGGCATCAACTGGAGATTATTCAATTAACCCCAAAAAACCAAAATATGATTCAAGCCGAACTCACTCCCACCACCAACACATTAGGACAAGTTGCAGATACAATCAGGCAAGTTGCTGACACACTGACAAGTCCAGATGTTGAAGAAAGTATCAGCACCACCATCAGCCACGGTGCATCGTCAGGAAAGACAGGACTGATTATCGCCATAGTCGGTTTGCTCATTTTTGCCGCCCATCTGTTCACAAGCCTATTCAGCAAGCGGCGCATTCCCGATGTATTGTTCCTGATTATCATCGGTTTAGTCATCGGCCCAGTCCTCCATTGGATTACACCGGAAATGCTTGGTGGCGTCGGACGTATTTTCACCGGAATCACTTTGGTGCTCATCCTTTTCCAAAGCGGACTGCAGCTCAGCTTCAACTCCATCGTTTCGTCTATCAGAAGCACTACCCTACTCACCCTTGCGAACTACATTGCCACAACGATCATCATCTGGTTGATTGGTTGGTTGGTTTTCAGAATCAACCCATTGGTTTCCATTATGTTAGGAACGATATTAGGCGGCACGGCATCTGCTGTTGTCGGGCCAATGGTCGAGCAGCTTCACATGACAGAAAAGAGCCGAGCCATACTGATTTTAGAAGCCGCATTAGGCAATGTGCTCAGCATTGTTTTGGCCTTGGCCATCCTGAAAGCCATACAGTTAGGCACGGTTGAAGTCGGCAGCATCGTTGGCCAGATTTTTTCATCCTTCGTCCTTTCCATCATCATGGGCATTTTGGGTGCCATTTTCTGGGCTTTCATTCTCGACAAGGTCAGACTCATCAAGAACAGCATCCTCACTACGCCGGCTTTCGTATTCATCATTTACGGCATCAACGAATGGATGGGCTACAGCGGCGCCATTGCAGCCTTAGCTTTCGGCGTTTGCCTTGCCAACATTGAGCGCATCTGCGGCTCATGGCTGAAACGCTTCGTCAAAAAAGAGCCGACGCAACTTAACGACACTGAAAAATCTCTTTTCAGCGAAATCACGCTTCTATTGAAGACATTCTTCTTCATTTTCGTCGGCATTTCAATTCAACTCACTGAATTCAAACCAATTATCATAGGGTTAGGCATAACCGTTGTACTATACATCATGCG
>JAZQPN010000024.1:0-3617 GCA_045628585.1 Bacteroidales bacterium
AATGAAACGATTCGGTTGGAAGTGAGAGTTTATGAAGAATCGGTTTGGCTAACTCAAGCCCAAATGGCTGTATTGTTTGGAACTACGACGCAAAACATCACGTTGCACATTCGGAACATCTATAAAGAATGCGAGTTACAGCAATTTTCAACTTGTAAGGATTTCTTACAAGTTCGGGGGAAAAGTAACGGTATGCTCATATAATCATAACTTATTATAATTCAATAAACATGGATGCTCTTGACGAAATAATACTTTATCAGCCTAATGAAACGGTTCGGTTGGAAGTGAAAATACAGGAAGATACGGTTTGGCTGACCCAGCAACAGATAGCCCTGCTTTTTGGCGTGAAACAACCCGCCATATCAAAACATTTCAAGAATATATTTGAAAGCGGAGAATTGGATGAGCTTTCAGTTTATTCCATTTTGGAATATACTGCAAATGATGGAAAGATTTATAAAACGAAATTTTACAATTTGGATGCCATTTTATCAGTAGGTTATCGTGTAAACAGTGTGTATGCTACAGCATTCCGCCGATGGGCTACTTCCGTTTTGAAAGATTATATGCTGCGAGGATATGCATTCCGCCAGCAATTGCAAGCCGTTCAAATGGAGATTGACACACGATTTGACGAGCAAAGCAAACGGATGTTTCTGCTGGAAGAGAAAGTGAACTCGCATCAGGAAAAGATTGATTTTTTCATTCGCACGAATCAACCGCCTGTTGAAGGAGTTCTGTTTGAAGGTCAGGTGCTTGACGCGAGATTGTTTGCTGAAAACCTAATAAAAACGGCACAAAAAGAGATCGTTTTGATAGACAATTACATTGATGCAAAGACATTTGACATTCTTGAAACAAGAAATCAAGGCGTTATGGCAAGCATTTATGTGGAGAAAATCAGCCGCGTTTTGACCGATTTGCAAAATTTGGCGTTTTCCCAATACGGCAGAACGGTAGAATTGCACGTTTCAAGAACCAAGGTTCACGACCGTTTCCTTATCATTGATGGGCAAGTCTATCATCTTGGTGCTTCGCTGAAAGACCTTGGAATGAAATTGTTTGCATTCAGCAAAATGAGTGTCCCTGAAGAAATAATTATGAGTCATTTAGTATAATAAAATCCTTAAATCCCACAATATCATGTTAGTAAAAACCATTGGATGTGCCTTGTTTGGCATTGATGCGATTTCAGTCACAATTGAAGTGAACATTGACAAAGGAATACAGTTTTTCCTTGTCGGACTGCCCGATAGCGCGGTGAAAGAAAGCCACCAACGTATTGAAGCGGCGTTAACGAACCTCGGATTCAGCTATCCGCGAAAGAAAATTACGATTAATATGGCACCTGCCGACATCCGCAAGGAAGGATCAGCCTACGACTTGCCGATTGCCATCGGCATCTTGGCTGCTTCGGGGCAGGTGGAAACAGAACACCTTGAACAATACATCATTATGGGCGAATTGTCGCTTGATGGAACCTTGAACCCGATAAAAGGGGCTTTGCCCATTGCCATCAAGGCACAGCAGGAAGGTTTCAAAGGCGTCATCATTCCGAAAGAGAACGCTAAAGAGGCCGCAGTCGTCAACGATATTGATGTGATTGGCGTGGAAAACCTTACCGAAGTGGTCGATTTCCTGAACGGAAACAACAATATCCAGCCTGTGAAAATCTCTCCAGAAGATGTTGAAAAGCAGGAGTTTTATGAATTTGATTTCTGTGATGTGAAAGGTCAGGAGAACATCAAGCGGGCTTTGGAGATAGCAGCGGCGGGCGGCCATAATGTCATCCTGATAGGCCCTCCTGGAAGCGGCAAGACCATGTTGGCCAAGCGGATGCCGAGCATCCTGCCGCCTTTGACCATGGCCGAGGCTTTGGAAACGACGAAAATCCATTCCGTCGCAGGATTGATGGGTAGCAACACCTCCTTATTAATGACGCGACCATTCCGCAGCCCTCATCACACGATAAGCGATGCCGGCTTGGTGGGCGGTGGCACTTATCCACAACCTGGAGAGATTTCTTTGGCGCACAATGGAGTTCTTTTTCTCGATGAGCTCCCCGAATTTAAAAGACAAGTCCTTGAGGTCATGAGGCAGCCAATGGAAGACAGAATCGTGACGATTTCCCGCGCCAAGATTTCCCTTGATTTCCCCGCCAATTTCATGCTGATTGCCGCCATGAATCCTTGTCCGTGTGGTTATTACAACCATCCTGAAAAGCCTTGCACATGTCCTCCGGGTGCGGTGCAGAAATATCTGAATAAGATTTCCGGTCCACTGATGGACAGAATCGACCTGCATGTGGAAGTCACGCCAGTGCCTTACAAGGATTTGACTGAAAAGCGCACGGGCGAGTCGAGTGCCGAGGTGCGCAAGCGCGTGATTGCCGCACGGAAAATCCAGGAGCAGCGCTATGCCGATTTCCCGGCCATTCATGCCAACGCGCAGATGAACTCACAACTCATCCAGAAGTATTGCGACTTGGACGACATCTGCCGCAACATGCTGAAAAATGCCATGAACAAGATGGGGCTTTCGGCTAGGGCTCACGATAGAATCCTAAAGGTTTCCCGCACCATCGCCGACCTCGACGGCAGCGAAAACATTCAGCCCGGACATTTAGCCGAAGCTATCAATTACAGAAGTCTGGATAGAGACAGCTGGGGGAGGTGAAAAAGCAATGTGCAATTTTTGCACATTGCAAATTCAGACAAGCCAATAAAGTTATTCAGTTTGGATGTGATCATTTCCGTCGGTTATCGGGTCAAGTCGAATCGTGGCACTCAGTTCCGTATTTGGGCGAATCAGATCTTGAAGGATTATCTCTTGCGGGGATATGCTATTAACACAAGGCTGGAGGTTTTTGAGCAACGTGTTGATAAGGAACTATTCGATCACGAGCAGAGAATTTGGAAAAACGAAGAACAAATAGGATTCTTCATTCGTTCCGCATTACCGCCCGTTGAAGGCGTCTTCTGCGATGGGCAAATTTTCGATGCGTATGTTTTTGCCAGCCAACTAGTAAAATCAGCAAAATCACGGGTCATTCTGATTGACAATTACATTGATGAATCAGTGTTGCTATTGCTGTCGAAACGGAATGAAAACGTTGTGGCAGCAATCATCACAAGACAGGCTGGACTAATGCTCAAGCTGGATTTGGCAAAGCATAACGCTCAATATCTTACGATTGACATGAAAGTGACGGATAGAGTTCACGACAGATTCCTAATCATTGACGATGATGTTTATCATATTGGTGCTTCGCTCAAGGATTTGGGCAAAAAACTGTTTGCATTCTCGAAAATGGAGATAAATGCCGATGATTTGATTAAATTATTGAAAACATTATAGTTATATATGGAAAAAGTTTAGCCGTTTGCCGTCTTTGCTTTTTTTGTAATTTTGCAGCCGCAAATAATCGGAAAACATGAATGATATGCAAGGGGCTCGCATGGAATGGAACCCGAAATCGTTTCCGAAAATTAATTTTATACAATGAGTCAGAATATATCGAAATTGAGAAACATCGGTATCGCAGCGCATATCGATGCTGGAAAGACCACTTGCTCGGAACGCATCCTTTTCTTCACGGGCGTGAACCGAAAAGT
>JAZQPN010000025.1:0-7011 GCA_045628585.1 Bacteroidales bacterium
ATCTTTGCAATCCTGTCTTCTCCATACCCTTCTTCATAGTGAAGCCGTATTACCTCGTCGTAATACTTGGCCTGTTTTTCTGTCCAGTGTTTGAGCATTGTTGTCTCTTCTTTGTGAGTCAACTTTTTTCAGGGAAAGACAGGGACACCTTTATTCGCCCGCAGAAAACGCAGAGGACGCAGATTTACGCAAAGATAAAACCTACTCCGTCTGCGAAAATCAGCGAAATCAGCGGGGTATTAATTCTAAACCTTCTTTCCAACAAGCCTCACAACCGCGCCAAGCACAGCGAGTGCCCCAATAAAAGCCGCCCACGAAGGCAAGCCGAATGCCGTTGGCAATACGCCAAACAGAAGCGCGATGCTGCCAACAGTCAAGGCATAAGGCATCTGCGTACTGACGTGATTCAAATGGTTGCAACCGCTCGCCATCGAACTCATAATGGTCGTGTCGGAAATCGGCGAGCAATGGTCACCCATGACCGCACCAGCCATCACTGAAGCCACCACATTGTAGAATAGCGGCATACTGGCATCAACCGAAAGTCCCTGTTTCTGGCAAAGCAGCCACGAAGCGGGCAGAATCAAAGGATAAAGGATGGCCATGGTGCCCCATGAAGTGCCCGTCGAGAAACCTATCAGGCAAGCCAAGACAAATGTCAACGCAGGAACCAAAGCCGGCGAAAGCGACCATTTCAGCAGCAGTTGGGAAACAAATTCAGCCGTATGCATGTCCTTAGTCACCAAAGCGATAGACCAAGCCATTGTCAAGATAACCACAGCATTGAACATCGATTTGAAACCTTCGACACTCTCATCCATGATTTTACCGAACTTCACATTGCCGCGTATCAAAGTCACAACGACAGCCGTCAGCAAAGAAAAAATGGAAGCCCACAACAGAGCCGTATAGGAATTGGCATCGCCAATCGTGGCGGAAACCTTTGAGAAGAAACTCATGGCGCCGTCGGACCAAACAGCAGCATCGTATCCCGTATAAAACAAGCCCAATAAAGTGCCGAAAATCAGCACCAAAAGCGGAAGCAACGCATCAATGATATGGGCTTCACGCTTTACCGTTTCGTTTTCATCAGTTGCAACCACCTCGGCCATTCGCGCAGCTCTTTCCGCTTTCAGCATAGGGCCGAAATCGCGACGGCTCAAAATAATCATCAGCACGAAAGCGAGCGTCAGAAACGGATAGAAACTGTAAGCCAACGAATTGAAAAACACCGAATAAGCCGAAGTCTCAAGTCCGATGGCTTCCATTCCCTGCTGAATGTAGCTCAGTTCCGCGCCAATCCATGTAGTGACAAAAGCCACAGCCACGACAGGCGCCGAAGTTGAATCGACGATATAAGCCAGTTTTTCGCGCGAAATCTTCAATTTGTCAACCACAGGACGCATCGTGTTGCCCACGACCAAAGTGTTGGAATAATCGTCAAAGAAAACGCACAAATCCATCAGGAAAGTCATCAGTTGGCCCGAACGCGCCGTCTTCGCCCTTTTCGACAGCCAGTTCACTACGCCCCTCATACCGCCATTGACCGAGATGACGCGCACCATGCCGCCAATCAGAATCGTAAACACAATGATTTTCACATGATCAGAATCGAAAACCGAACCGACAATATAGGTGTCGACTACACGCATGATGCCGCCAAACAAGGCTTCTCCAGGTCCGTTTCCGGCATAAAGTGCCATTATAAAGGTTCCGGAAAGTATGCCCAGAAACAGCGATGAAAGCACCTCTTTGATCAGCAAAGCCATCACAATGGCGACCAATGGCGGCAAGATGGACATCCACAAGGGCATTTCGCCCACGACGGGACCGCAGACATAAAGCAGCACAAATCCTATGACAATAATTGCCGCAAGAGGGATAAAAACAGCTTTCCTTTTCATACTTTCACACTGATGAATTTCCGACAAAAATAGACATAATTTGCAAAGAGAATGGCAAACATCAAAAAAATGGCATTATCTTTGCAAACAATTAAAAGCATTTATTTTTCATAATCAACACTAAATCAAATCATCATGAAAAAATTATCATTTGCACTGGCCTGCATTATCGGCCTGATGTTTTTTGCAAGCTGCAAAAAGGACACTAAGCTCACTATCACACCAATCAAGACACAAGGCTACGTGACAAACGGCACCGAAGTCAACATCGGTGAAACCATCCAATTCGGTTTTGACGCCGAAGGTACCGACCTCGATGTCTTCAGTTATGTAATCACAGCCGGCGACAGTTCTGTTGGCGGAGAGTATTTCCTTGAAAAACAGACAGAATACTCGTTCACAGGAAACTACGAAACCGAAATCAGCGGAACGGTGACAATCGTTGGCACTATCAAAAATGCCAAAGGCGAATCCGAAACAGCCACTATCACATTTACCGTGAAGAACAACGCAATC
Source organism: Bacteroidales bacterium (assembly GCA_045628585.1). GTDB lineage: Bacteria > Bacteroidota > Bacteroidia > Bacteroidales > F082 > Limimorpha. The sequence continues at coordinate 2,421 of JAZQPN010000025.1, forward strand.
ACCATCGCTCCAATCTCTGATGAAGGCTTTGTTTCCGACGGATCCGAAGTATTGGTTTATAAATCATTCAAATATGGTTTCGATGCCTATGGCACCAACCTCACCCATTTTTCCTGCACAATCGAATCGGGCGGCGAAACCACTACCGAAGAAATCGACCTCGGCAACGTCATCAACCACACATTTATCGAGACACTCCTCCCTGCAGTTCCCGGCGAAGTTAAAATCACTGCCACCATCAATGATGCTCAAGGCGAAACCGCCACTTCGTCCATTACGGTAAATGTTTTGGAAACCGAAAACTACAAATTCGTCGGCCACTATGCCGGCACCCTCATCGGCGACCCCACTATTGAAATCATGGGACAGGCCCAAGAAATGGGAAGCATTGAATATGACGCCGAACTCGAAATATTGTTTGGAGAAAACGACGACGAAGTCGTGGCATATTACGTCTTGGACGGAAAAGAATACCAAGCGAAAGGATCTTGCAGCGGAAACAATGTTGATTTCGAACCAATTACCGTTGAATACGAGGAACTTGGAAACAACATGAGCATCGACATCAATCTGTCGGGAGTCATTGAAGGAAGCAATCTCCACATCACAGGAAATGCTGAAGGAGAAGGCGAAATCGTAATCCCTGAATTGCCAATGCCTATTCCTTGCATCATGCACATCAACTTCGACGGCGTGATGGAAAAACAATAACAGAAACGCTTTTAATGGCCAAAGGAGGATGACCGTGTCATCCTCCTTTTGTTTTTCAAGCAAGGTAAAACCGCTTTGAAAGCAACCTTAGGCAACGGAAATTGACAAGCAAAAAAGCAAGGCCGAAACCTCAGCCTTGCTTTTGCGTGTAGCGGGGGGAGGATTCGAACCTCCGACCTCCGGGTTATGAGCCCGACGAGCTGCCTCTGCTCTACCCCGCATCGTGGGAAAAATCCGTCCGAAAAACATTCTTTTCGTTTGAATTCGGCTGCAAAGATAAATATTTTGTTTCTTTGCAGCGCAAAAAAAGTCGAAAATTTTTCATTATGGAACACAAAGCAGGATATGTCAACATTATAGGACGGCCCAATGTGGGCAAGTCAACCCTTATGAATCAGTTAGTTGGAGAGAAAATCTCCATCATCACATCGAAAGCGCAGACCACGCGCCACCGCATTCTGGGCATCGTCAACGGCGACGATTTTCAGATTGTTTTCTCCGATACGCCCGGTATTATAAAGGATCCGGCCTACAAAATGCACGAGGTGATGAACCAATTCGTCAACATTGCCATGATTGACGCCGACCTGATTCTGTTTGTCGTCGACATCACCGACAAGAAGATTGAGGAAAAGACCGTCGAGAAACTGAAAAACACCGAAATTCCGGTTTTCGTTCTTATCAATAAAATAGATTTATCCAATCAGGAAGAACTGTCAAAGACCGTGGCATTTTGGGAGCAGGAACTGCCAGCCGCCACTGTCTTCCCCATCTCGGCGCAGCACAACGCCAACGTGCGGAACGTGTTTGAACAGATTCTGACCAAACTGCCAGTGTGTCCGCCCTATTTCCCGAAAGACGAACTCACCGACCGTTCAATGCGTTTCTTCATCACCGAAATCATCCGAGAAAAGATATTGCTCAACTATCAGCAGGAAGTGCCTTACAGCGTGCAAGTCGACGTGGATTCATACGAAGAAAGCGAAAAGCGCATCGTCATCCGCGCCAGCATCTACGTAGCCCGCGAGTCGCAGAAAGCCATCATCATAGGCAAAGGCGGCAGTGCCATCAAGAAATTAGGTTCCATGGCAAGAGCTGACATCGAGGAATTTACAGGCAAAAAGATTTTCCTTGAACTGATGGTGAAAGTCGACAAGGATTGGCGCGACAATGAGGCGGAATTGAAACGGTTTGGATATGAAGCATAATTCTTTTGAGGTGAAAGGTGGTTAGGGGAAAGGGGATTAGGTTTTTGTTTTTAAGATATTGACTACCAAATAATAACAAAAAAAATACCAATAAAAGAAATGGACAACAACAGTAGAAAACCGGAAGAAACGATTTTGCAAAAGAAGAGCAAGGCGTCTGCTGTTGACATCATTAGATTTCATAGGGTGTTGGTTGAAAGAAGGGAATTTGAACTAGGGAGCCAGATTTTGAGAAGCGGAACGAGCATAGGGGCAAACATCAAGGAAAGTAAGAACGCACAAAGCAAGGCAGATTTTATTCATAAACAAAGCATCGCCCTGAAAGAAGCTGACGAAACGCAATACTGGCTTGAAATTTTAAACGAGGCTGAAGTCATTACGAAAGAAGAATTCGAACCTCTATATAGCAAAGTCAACGAACTGATTTCCATGCTAACCGCATCCATCAACACTTCAAAAGGAAGACGATAAAACCACGATGCCCACTTGCTAAACAAAACCTATCACCTTTTTTAGTACTTTTGCAGCGAATTTTTAAACACACACGAAAATGTCAAATATTGTAGCAATTGTGGGGAGACCCAATGTAGGGAAATCAACGCTTTTCAATCGTCTGCTGAAGCAGCGCTTGGCCATCGTGGAAGAGACCAGCGGCGTGACCCGTGACCGTCACTACGGAAAAAGCGATTGGAACGGAAAGGAATTCACCGTCATCGACACCGGCGGTTATGTGGTTGGGTCGGACGACATCTTCGAAGAAGAAATCCGCAAACAGGTTGACTTGGCCATCGATGAGGCCGATGTCATCATTTTTGCCGTTGACGGCATGACCGGACTGCATGTCCTCGATGAAGACGTGGCGCTCATTCTGCGTCAGCAGAAGAAACCCGTCCTCGTGGCCGTCAACAAAATCGACGAGCCGAACAAAACGGCACTCATTGCCGAATTCTACGGACTCGGTTTAGGCGAGCCTTACGCCATTTCAGCCATGACGGGTTCGGGCACCGGCGAATTATTAGATAAAGTGTGCGAACTGCTGCCAGCAGACACCACCGATTTCAACACCGACCTGCCGCGTTTCACCGTGGTTGGCCGCCCGAATGTCGGCAAATCATCGCTCATCAACGCATTTCTAGGCACCGACCGTCACATCGTCACCGACATTGCCGGCACCACACGCGACAGCAACTATACTCGTTACAACGCCTTCGGCATGGATTTCATGCTTGTCGACACAGCAGGCTTGCGCAAGAAGAGCAAGGTTGAGGAAGACATTGAGTTCTATTCCGTGCTGCGCTCCATCCGCGCCATCGAAGACTGCGACGTAGCCATCCTGATGCTCGATGCCAACAACGGTTTCGAGGCTCAGGACATGAACATCTTGCGCCTGATTGAAAAGAACAAGAAAGGTCTTGTGGTCGTCGTCAACAAATGGGACACCATCGAAAAGGATTCCAACACGCATTTGGCTTTCGAACGCGAAATTTATGAGAAGACGGCACCATTCACCGACTTCCCAATCATATTCACTTCAGCCATCAACAAGCAACGCATTTACAAGGTTCTGGAGACTGCTCATCAAGTCTACGAAAACCGAGAGCGCCGTATTCCAGTCCGCGAACTGAACGACAAGATGTTGGAAATCATCGGTTCCGTACCGCCACCGAGTGCTTCGCGCGGCCGTTATGTGCGCATCAAATACATCACCCAGCTGAAGGGCCTTACACCTCAATTCATTTTCTTCTGCAACCTGCCTAAGGATGTAAAGGATTCCTACAAGCGTTTCCTGGAAAACAAGATTCGCGAAACTTGGAATTTCAACGGTGTGCCGATTCAATTGATTTTCAAGGAGAAGTAATTGAATCGTTTTGCGTCATTGCGAGGCACGAAGCAATCTATAGGAAAACACTTTTTCCAGATTGCTTCACTCTGTTCGCAATGACGCAAAGCGGCAAAAACAAGCAACATGGAAAACGAAGAGAACATCGTCCGCATGGACAAATGGCTGTGGGCGGCGCGGCTTTTCAAGACGCGCTCGCTGGCTGCAGATGCCATCAAGGGCGGGAAGGTGAAGATGAACGACTCGGCCGTAAAGCCTTCGCGCGAGGTGAAGGTCGACGACATCATTCAGGTTCAGATTGAGCAGTTACACAAGGTGGTGCAAGTTAAAACCGTGGTGAAGAACCGCGTTTCACCGAAACAAGTTCCTGAAGTCTACACCGACTTGACACCGAAAGAGGAATATGAGCGCATCGAATTCATGCACGCCTACAAAGCCGAGTACCGCGACCGTGGTGCCGGACGCCCGACCAAGAAAGAACGCCGCCTGATTGAGAAGATGAAAGATTTTTAGACCTTTGACTATTTGACTATTAGACTTTTGGACTATTTTGACTATTAGACTTTTGGGCTGATTTGCGGTTCGTCAATCAAACAGTTAAACAATCACTTCGCCCTCGGCTTGATTTGTCCCGTCATGCCGCGCCAGCGCAGGTTGATGACACCGAAAACGGCTTCGCGGAAAATGCCCTTGCTCATCTTCGACTGCCCTTCGCGACGGTCGGTGAAGATGATCGGAACCTCCTCAATCTTGAATCCGAGCTTCCATGCCGTATATTTCATCTCTATCTGGAAAGCGTAGCCCCAGAACTTAACCCTGTCGAAATCAATGG
>JAZQPN010000026.1:0-1798 GCA_045628585.1 Bacteroidales bacterium
CCGCCGAACTCAACCAAAGCATCTACAATGCTTTTCTTTCGTTCCGTCCTTCCAATTGCATTAAGTCGTCAGCACTGAAAATCTTCAACGAAGCCTATTACCAAGCCACGCGCGTCTTCGCCGACCTACACCCCGAAGACAACTTCATTGATGGTTATTTCAACAATGCTCGTGACGACCTTGGCAGTTGCCACGATGCCAAACTCACTTTCTCCATTGTCTTTCTCCTACTTTCTTCTACAGTCCACCGCAACATCAAATCGGCAACCTTCCAAGACGCCATCACGCAAAATCTGAAAGACGGCAATCCCTATCTAGACACCTTCAAAAAGATTGCCGAGCGCTATGAAGCCAATCAAATCTATTTCAACAACGATTTTCGCCCCACGCCTATTGATGTTTCTAGACCCGAAAAAGTCAACTGGCAAGCCATCACCCGCAACTTCAATGCTACTTACATCGCAGAAGCCATCACCTTGGGTGACAGCGAGGACAGGCAGCACAGCATTTTGGATGCCATCGAACTGCAATTTGATTCATGGAAAGCCACGCAGCCAGAGGATAGTCTGCCCGACATCAATTTCCTACCGCTCCATTTCGCCATCGTCCAGAGCTTCAACCCAAACGCACATTCCGACCGCCTATGGGATGCCCAAAAACTAAACCAGGCATTCGCCAACGAAAAAAGAAACCTCGAAATCCGCTATCAGGAACTTGAAAAAAGCCTAAATGACACCACCGTACAGCTACAGCAAAAAGAAAAACAACTCGAAGCAGTTAGGGCGATGGCCTACCAAACCCAATCCAAAAACGAACAGCTTCAGGACTCCATCAAAAGCCTAAAAAGCGGCAACACCGAAACCATCAGGAAACTATTGGCCATCGCTCACGAAAGACAAACTTCCGACCTTTACACCGTCCTTCGCCATTTCCTTTCATCTCATTCCGGCAACATCATGGAAACCGTAAAGGCCGAGGAAAAAACAGCGAAAGCCAATCCTGTTTCCTTCAAATCCAGCATCACCCTGAGCAAATCTTTCTCAAAGACCGACTGCATCCGCGTCTTCTACACGCTTCACGCCTTGGGCAAATTCCAAGGCAACGACGGCAGCAAAGTCTCCTTGAAATCCCTGTTTCAAGTCATCGGCCAAGTCTTCAACTTCGACTTTTCCGATTTCTCAACCGTCCTTTCTGCTTCACTTGCCGACGGCAATTCCGCAGAAAAGCACACCACCATATTTGTCCAGATGAAGCAGAAGATGATCGACATCTTCAATTCACGGTAATTGCAGAAATTCACCTTACACCATTTCCCTATCTCAACATCACTACCGTAGTCTTCTTCACAATCTTCCTAAGAATTGTCCCGACCGAAGTGTTGAAAGTCCGACCGGGATGGGCGCGAGGGCAATGGGCAAAATGCGGGGCAGCGCCCGCCCAAAGGACAGACTAAGTGTTTGAGCCTTAGGGAGCTGCATTTATGTTCCGCGACTTAAGGCTCAGACACTTAGGCTGGCCGTGCGTGAGGCCGATGATTTTGCCCTTGAACTTTGGTTCCTTTCTTTCAAGAGAAAGGGACAAAAAAAATAGCCATAGCCTATTAATAGCCTATGCCTCCAAGCGAATTTTTTGCCATTCTTTTGCACCGCATTCCACGATGGGATGCGGTTTTTCTTTCGATGGCCATCAAGGGAAGCCCTGTCTATAACATTTAAAATCGCACATCATGCAAAACAACTCTCAACCCGTTTCGTTTGAGCAACTGCCCGAAGCAGTTGGCAAACTCATGGACGACATG
>JAZQPN010000027.1:0-2458 GCA_045628585.1 Bacteroidales bacterium
TTTATCCGAAATGTCCGGACATTCTGCAAAGGCTTCATTCGTATTCGGAATTGACGGCACCATTGGCGGGAAAGAAATTGCCCAAGTCGAAGAAAGTGTTCGATAGTAGCAAAGTCACTGACCACCACGCTATTATACCGACTGGCGTACAGCCGCAAGGTTTGTCGTTTGCCGAGGAAAAGGTCTACGATGAGGTCTGCCGTCATTTCATTGCCGTCTTTTATCCCGATTGCGTTTTTTCGACCACAACCGTCATGGGAAAGGTTGAAGAAGTGGAGTTCAAGACTTCGGGCAAACAGATTCTGCAACCTGGCTGGAGAACGGTCATCAAGCCTGAAAAAAACGAAGATAAAGAGAATGTTTCGAACCAGACTTCAGAAAACGGGGAGGAGAAAGTGGAGGAGAAGGTGCTACCCGATTTCGTGAAAGGCGAACATGGCCCGCACGAACCTCAGCTGGCCGAAAAATGGACATCGCCGCCCAAGCCTTACACCGAGGCGACCTTGCTCCGAGCCATGGAAACGGCCGGAAAACTAGTCGATGACGAATCGTTGCGCGAAGTGATGAAAGAGAACGGCATTGGTCGTCCTTCGACGCGTGCCGCCATCATCGAAACGCTTTTCAAGCGACAGTATATCAGAAAGATGCGTAAAAGTCTCGAACCGACACAAACCGGCATCGAACTCATCGGCCTGATTCACGAGGATTTGCTGAAAAGCGCCGAATTGACGGGCATCTGGGAAAAAAAACTGCGTGAAATAGAGCAGAACAAATACGAAGCCCGACAGTTTTTGGAGGAATTGAAGCAGATGGTCACGGAAATCGTGACAACGGTAATTGCCGACACAAGCAACCGCCGTGTAGCAGCTGCGCCTGCCGAAGAAAAGAAGACGAAAAGCGCACCCAAGACGCCACGCCAAACCAAGCCCAAAGCCACCAAAACGAAACCCGAAATCGTGGAAGGTGCCGTTTGTCCGTTGTGCGGCAAAGGCCATATCATTAAAGGCAAGACCGCTTTTGGCTGCTCGGAATGGAAAAACGGCTGTTCATTCCGCAAACCCTTTGCAGATTGAGAGAAAACCACAATTGAGTTGTGAAAATCGTGCTAACGAACATGTTTTTCTTTATTGAATGCAGATTTGACGCATGAGAGTTTCGTGTACAAAACGAATCCAGACATTAATGGCGATCGACTGGGAAAAATGGTGGTTCTCCATCGTTGACGTGACATCAGTGTTGATTGATAGTGATTACCAAACAGCCCGTAAATGTTGGAAAGTGTTGAAAGGCAGGATGATAAAGGAGGGGTTTGAGTTGGTAACATGTTACCAGTTGAAATTGCAAGCTCCAGATGGTAAAATGCGACTGACTGAAAAAGAGACGGCGCTGTGGCAAATGACGCCCGCAAAGCCGTTGAGAAAGAGACCGGTATGCCTGTGGTTTCAGCCATGAATGCCAAGCAGATTGCACTGGGAGAAAACGAATTGATTCCAAAGGGAGGCGAGGAATGAAAAAATGTGTAATTTTGCCAGCAAATACAAAAACATAAAATGATGAATATGACTATCGAAACTGAAGAAAAGACTGATTTTGAAGCGATTGAAGACGACTTAACGCCAGAACAGAGAGCTTTTTGGGAGGCCTCCATTGAACGTGATTTACGCGACATTGCTGAGGGTAAACCTAACAAGTATCTCACACTTGATGAGTTTGAGGAGAAATTGATTGAAGCGGTGCGCAAAATCTATGCGTAAATATATTGTAATAGTAACGGACGATGTCGAGGAATGTTTCGTTGAATTGATGCGCTTCGTTGCATCAAATTACACGATGGAATCCGCTATACGATATGCCAAGCGAATCCGTAAGGAAATTGAGCCATTGTCGTATCTTGCACCGATCCTGCCAAAGAGCATTTACGAATTGCCAAAACTCTATCATCCAGAGGCTAAGACCTTTTTGATCGGAAACAAGAAACTTACCGTGATATTCCACATTGATGGCGAATATGTGATTGTGGATAAGATACTGCCATCTGCTTTGATGAAATATTGAAAGATAATGGCGAAGAATGAAAAAGTGTTGTTTTTTGGAAAATGATTACAGCGAAATAAAATAATTTGTTTAGTTTTGCAACGATTAAAAACGAAAACTATGGTATAAAATAGACATAACAAGTACAACATATTGAGCTTGACGCTCTTGTTCCCTCATGACGAAGCTGGTAAATTTCATGGAGCGGGGATGGGACGCGGAGGGTTCGCGCTATGGCGTGAATTTTTCCAAATCTTATTCGCTCCAAAGGTAAAACCAGCACCTGTCATGTGGATAAGGAAATTTAACGGAAAGGATTTGCGCCTTTCTTTATGCCTTCAAGGAAACAAAGACTTCTTGCTCAAATAACAAGCAGGGAAGCCGAAAACTGCATTATAGAGTAGGCAAAATTAAAAGTTGCGCC
>JAZQPN010000028.1:0-5487 GCA_045628585.1 Bacteroidales bacterium
GCCTTTTGGCCTTTCTGTCTTGCGATAGCGGACAAAACCACGTGCAATGAAATTCTCAAGGCTCAAAATGACGCCAAAAAGGATGTGTAATCCAGCCAATCCTGCAAGACCCAATGTTGCAACGACAGCATACCAATTGGCACCCAAGAAGTTACAGATGCCATCGTAAGCTTCTGGTGACAAAATGGAAACAAAATTCATTGTTCCGTGGAAAGCCAGGAAAAGCACGAAACACGCACCCGTGATGGCCATAATCAGTTTCTTCGTGATGGAAGAAAGCAAAGGTTTGAATTTTAATGTAATCATGATTCAAAGACGTAAAACCGGATAAATCCTATTGCGTGCAAATGTACGGAAAAATATGATTTGAGATTTTATGAAATGAAGATGAGAGATTATTTATCAACATTTTTAGAAACAAATCATACAATAAAAAAGCCCTTGCAGGTTTTGCAAGGGCTTTAATCGCAACAAGTTACATTCCGCCGTCGGCACACCAAGTGCCAAGTGCTTTGTCGATTTTGAATGCAATTTTCAGTTTTTGCGTGCTGCCATCTGCGAATTTTATGGTACAAGGCACGAACACGCCATCGTAAAGTCCTGATTTGAAAGCACCTCCACATTCCGTCAATGTGCAACCCTTGTATTTTTCCTGCATTTTTGAAAGAGGATAACCTTTCATAATGACCTTCAGACTTGCCTCGTCCCATGTTTTCATAGCTTCAAACATTTTTTCGGCTGCCTTTTCTGCAGTGATTCCCGTGAATTGGTCAATCGGAAGCGTTTCGGCCATTTCGGCAATGTGCTCGGCGGTTTCGTCAATCCACTCAATGGAAGCCGGAAGGATGAAATCTGATTCGGGAATTGAAGCGTCGTAATTGATTTCCTGAACTTTCAGGATGGTTCTCGGAATACCTAAAAACAACACGTCAATTTTGAAGGATAAAAGCCTGCCATCGGCTTTGCTGAAAGTATAAGTCTGTCTTGTGTCGCTTTCTAAAATTGAACTGTTTTTGGTGTAATCATTTTGAAAGTCTCCTTGTGCCGCCGCCTTGATGGAAAGCGTGATTTCGCTGTCGGTTTCGCTTTTGCGGCAGGTAAAGTCCTGATGACTATGTGCATATTTTTCAAGCCATTGCATCATATCGCCGATATGGCGGAGCAACTCGTATTGTTCCAAAACTCCTGAACCTTTCGTTGCATCCATTTTCCATCCCCATTCTTGTTCGGGAAACCAAACCCAGACATTTTCCCCGTCGAATTCCGCCATGCGGCCACCTTTGTCGAGTTGCCATCTTCCGTCGGCACAAACCGACATCTTGTGTTCAACGAATGCTTTTGATGCGTCTATATAGCTGAAATTATCGTTGGGCAAAGTCCTTGCATCGAATGTTATGGTGTAACCGCTGACTTTGCTTATGAATTGTGCAGCTCGGGCGAAAACATCATTTTCGGCATACAGCGGCGTCATTCCTGGTTTTATCAGCAAGACGATTGCGACGACGGCGGCAGTCGCGGCGCAGGTTGCCAATGCCGTTTTCCAAGACTTAAGTCTGATTGTCTTTCCCGAAATCACCTTTTGTTCTGCAGCTTGCAAAACCTTTTCTTTCAGATTGTTGGAAGCGTGAAACTCGCAATTTGGAGTAAGCGTATTTTCCATTTCCGATTTGCTATTCTTTTTCATTTTCTTAAAAATTTAGAGGTTTTCGTTAATGTTTTGCTGAAGGTGAGCAATTGCATAGCGATAGCGCGATTTTGCCGTGGCTTCGGGAATTTCGAGGATTTTCGCAATTTCCCGAAATTTCAGTCCATCGTAGCATTTGAGACGCACAATCTCGGCTTGCTCATCTGAAAGTGTTGCAAGGATTTTGTTGATTCTCAGGCATTCATCGTGAATTTGCTGGTCTTCGGTTTCCGCGGCAACTTGTCCGGCCTCATCAATGGAGACAATATCGAAAGTCTTTTTCCTATGATAATCCAGACAGCAATTGCTTATGGAACGCAACAGATAATGTTCGAGATTGCGGACATGGTGAAGGTTTTCGTCCGAGGCAAACAGTTTCAGAAAAACATCCTGAACGATGTCCTCTGCATCCTCGCGGTTGCCGACACGCATAAAGGCAAACCTGAACAGCCTGTCCTGCTCCTTCCCGATGATTTTCTCGAGATCCTTTAACCTTGACTGTTTGAAATCTTGTTGCATTTGTCTTCAGATTTGATTGGATTTTTGGATGCATCCGTAATGAAGACGCAAAACAAGGCAAAAAGATTTAAATCGATAAGATTTCCTTTTTTCGAATCCTCGAATCATCATTTCGACTTGGAGCTGTAACTCAAAAAAAACGAGTTACAGCTCCGACTTAAAATCCAACTTGGAGCTGTAACTTGAAAAAATAACGGGTTACAGCCCCATCTTATTTAAATTTGTTTTATCTTTGCAGCGTAAAAATCAATTTATTATGTGCGATTTAATCGGTAGAAAAGATGAGAAAAGGCAACTTAAAATCATCGAAGATTCGGGTAAGCCCGAATTCATAGTTGTTTATGGCCGGCGCCGTGTAGGAAAGACCTTTCTCATCAACCAATATTTCAAGAACCGCTTCACTTTTAAGCTGACGGGCTTGGCTAAAAAAGACCGTTTGGAACAATTAGCGAATTTCGCCGAAACGCTCAACGACCAATCGGGCGATGTGTATCCTGTTCCGAAAAACTGGATGGAAGCCTTCAGATACCTGCGGCATTTTTTAGAACAGAAAAAAGGAAGGCAACGCAAGGTGGTTTTCATTGACGAGATGCCATTTCTTGACACGCCATGCAGCAATTTTGTGACAGCTTTGGAACATTTTTGGAATGATTGGGGCTGCACGCGCAATGATTTGCTGTTCATCGTTTGCGGTTCAGCAACATCGTGGATAACCAAAAAACTGATTAAAAACCACGGCGGACTGCACAACAGGCTGACACACAAAATCTATCTGAAAGCATTCACGCTCAATGAAGTCCAGCAATACCTGAAAAGCAACGGCATCAATTTCGGGCAACGCGAAATACTTGAATGTTATATGATTATGGGTGGCATTCCCTATTATTTAAGCCAATTGGAAAAAGGCAAAAGCCTCGCGCAAAATGTCGATGAAATGTTTTTCCAACGCAAGAGCAAACTTTACGATGAGTTTGACAATCTTTACGCCTCCTTGTTTGACAACAGTGACGATTATGTCAAGGTGGTTGAAGCCATTGGATTGAAAAACAGAGGATTGAGCCGTGACGAAATCATTACGGAAACGGGATTGGCAAACGGTGGCCGCCTGACGCGCATACTCGACGATTTAGACAATTGCGACATCATCAGGCGATATTATGCCTTCGGCAAAACGGAAAGGCAAAGCATTTATCAACTGACCGATTTCTACACTTTCTTTTACTTCAAGTTCGTCAAAAAACACAAAAGCAGCGACATGGCGTTTTGGTCAACACAACTGAACACGCCCAACCACAACGCGTGGAGCGGTTACGCTTTCGAGCAACTTTGCCTCTACCATTATGCACAAATCGAGAAGAAACTTGGCATTCAAAGCATTATGACAGAGGCATCAGCATGGTCGTGCAAAGCAAACGATGAGCATGAAGGTGCACAAATTGACCTCGTAATCCGTCGTGCTGACCGCATCATCAACATTTGTGAAATGAAATTCTGGAATGCGCAATTCACCATTACCCGCAAAACCCGTGACGAACTGCTGAAGAAAATCGCCATCTTCACCGCTGATACAAAAACGCGCTATGCCATTCATTTAGTAATGATTACGACATACGGAATTGCTGCAAATGAATACAGCGACATCGTTCAAAATCAAGTCACGATGGAAGATTTGCTTCTGCCTTAATACACGAAACCGTTTGCACATTGAAACAGAATGTTTAATTTTGCCAGCAATAAAGTCTGACAATTATGAAAACAAACATTCCAAATAGTCTTTTCATTCGCAACAGGGCAAACCTCATGGCGCGTCTGCCCGAAAAGTCGGTGGCCGTTTTTACAGCCAACGAACCTATGCCGCGCAATGGCGACCAGTTTTATCCATTTCGCCAACAGTCTGATTTCTTTTATCTTACGGGAATCGATGCGGAAAATGCCTTTTTAATCTTGTCACCCAACAACCCGACAGAGCAATATCGCGAAGTGCTTTTCATTGAGCCTTACGACGAGATGAAAGCCACTTGGCAAGGCGAGATGATGGATAACAAGCAAGCCAAGGAAATCTCTGGCATTGAAACCGTTAAGTCGAGCGATGAGTTCTATGCCGTGCTGAACGACATAGCTTTGACCGGTTGCGACACCATTTTCATGAATACTTACGAATATCCAAAATATGAGTGCAACGTTGAGACCATCCAGCAGCGTTTCGTAAAGAAAATCAAGGAGTTGTATCCGTTGCATCAGTTTGGGAGGACTGCCCCGATTCTCAACGAATTGCGCATGATCAAGTCGAAAGAGGAATTCGACATCACGCAAGATGCCTGCAACATCACGGCAAAGGCTTTCTGCAGATGCTTGGAAACCGTGAAACCGAATCGTTACGAATACCAGATTCAAGCCGAAATAGAATATATTTTCAAATTGAACAATGCCTCGGGACACGCTTACGCGCCGATTGTGGCGGGCGGCAAAAACGGCTGCTGCCTGCATTATTCGAAGAACGATGACATTCTGAACGATGGCGATTTGCTGCTTTTCGACATCGGCTGCGAATACAAAAACTATTCTTCCGACCTCAGCCGTACCATTCCTGTCAACGGCAAGTTCACGGAGCGGCAGAAGGAATGTTACAGTGCCGTGTTGCGCGTGATGAAGGAAATCACCAAATTATATAAGGTGGGCGGCACCATCAACGAAATCAACCAGACGACATACCGCCTGATGGAACAAGAAATGATTAAGCTGGGACTTTTCACCGCCGAAGATGTCGCGAAACAAGACCCCGACCATCCGCTTTACCGCAAATATCTGATGCACGGCATGTCGCATCACATCGGCTTGGATGTCCACGATAGTGTCGACAAATACAAGCCTTTCCAGCCCGGCATGATTCTCACATGCGAGCCTGGCATTTATATCCGTGAAGAAGGCATCGGCATCCGCATTGAAAACGACTTGCTCATCACCGAAGGTGAACCCGTCAACTTGTTTGAAGGTTTACCGATTGAAATTGAGGAGATTGAGGCGGCAATGCAGTAAATTAGAAGATTTTTCCTATCTTTGCAGTCCGAAATTCACGAGTTGAGTTTCGGACTATCTTTTTGAAAATCAATAATTAAATAATGAGTCAGAATATTTCGAAACTTAGAAACATCGGTATTGCAGCACATATCGATGCAGGAAAGACCACTTGCTCTGAACGTATCCTTTTCTTCACGGGCGTCAACCGCAAGTTGGGCGAAACGCATGATGGACAAGCCACCATGGATTTTATGAAACAGGAACAG